>CAYWLF010000117.1:0-7299 GCA_964458875.1 uncultured Gemmatimonadota bacterium | reverse complement strand
CCGACTCCAGTGCGTGACCCCACGGCTGAAGAAAGCTCCCTGCCCGACCCGGGGAGCCGAAGTCGGCCGTGAACATGCCCAGGGGTTGGAACACCCGGGTCACGACCAGGTCTTCCCACTGGGCGTCCATCACCTGCTCCAACATGGCTGCCGCGACGACGTATCCGCCGTTGCTGTGGAAGTACTCGCCCCGCGGAGCGCCCGCCTGGCTCTGCATCAACTCGGTGGACAGGGCCAGCCGTTGTGCGGGCAGAGGATCCGAATGGGGGACCCCGTTCCACCAGGGCGTGCTGGTGATGTCGTCGCCCAGGCCGGAGGTGTGCGACAGCAGTTCCTCGAGCCGGACGTCGTGGAACTCCACGCGTATGATCGGGGCCAGGTCCGGCAGCGCCTGCGCCACCGTGGTCGTCCAGTCGAGGTGGCCGGCCTCGACCAGCACGCCTGCCAGCGTAGCCGTCATCGCCATCGTCAGAGAGCCGACGTGCCACAGGTCCTGCGTGGTTACCCGCTCGGACGAAGTCAGAGACCGGCGTCCCACGGCGGCCGTCTCCAGCACCTGCCCCTGGTGGATCAGGATGGCACCGAGAGCGGGGACATCCCATGCGGCGCGAATCGGCTCCAGCACCTCCGCGAGTGTACCGTCTCCGGCCACTCCGACATCGTCAGGGAGGTCGGGTGCGGCGAAGGGGTCCTCCGAGCCACAGGCGGCCAGCAGAAGGAACAGCGGTATGAAGAGCGCTCTGTACATGGTGTTCCCAGTTTCTACGTCGAGACGTCTCGTACCGGACGCCGTACCGGTTCGTCCTCGCATACCTCACGGAGAACCCGAGAGCCGTCGCCGGGTTCCTCGCGGATGCGCACTGGAGCAGTCCCGGCGGGCGAGCTAGCTTTCGCGACCAACCCCCCAAACGTCGGACGGAACGAGAGGACGAACATGGCCCCGTGGATTCGATGGACGACCAGGTTCGCCGGTCTGGTGATCGCGGGAATCGGCCTGATCGCCATGTGGAAGGTCCTGGCTCCGGAATCCGAGCCGACCGTCGTCACGGTCGACGGTTGGATGTTCGTGGGGCCCGCCCTCATCACGTTCGGCCTTCTGCTCTTGTGGACGGCCGGCGGTGACGCCGGTGAGGAGTCTTCCCTGGAGCGCCGCGGACCGCGGCTCCTGCTGCATATCGGGCTCGGATTCCTGGCTCTTCCTGCAATGACGTGGGCCTGGAATGCGATCTCTGGAACGACGGCCTCGTTCTACGCCTGGAGCTTCGCGGCCTTCGCTATGGGGGTTCCCGGCCTGGCGCTTCTCTTCACGGGCGCCGCTCTCTGGCTATGGCGCCGGAGGACAACCCGCTGAGCAGGATGCTGGTGCGAGGGGAGGGAGTCAGGGCCCGGAGGAGGGAGGCTCCGCCTACGGTAAAATTCGGACGAGCGGCAAGGTGACGTCCGGCGGCGGATCGTCCTTCAGCAGTTCTCCATACACGTAGCCGATCGCCGTATCCTCTACTCGATCCAAGGTGTTCGTGGGGAACACGGCGTACCAGCCGGCCGCCGCGAAGTCGACTCGCACGCTGTCACCTGGCTCGAGACGTCCGACCACATTGCTTTCGGTGCTACGGTCGGAGCGAATGCGCGAGGTGACATGCACCCAGCGTAGCTCTCCCCAGTCAACTACGGCCTGTTCGATCGGTTCGAGACCCAGGCTCTCGCGGAGCGACGGAAATCCAAGCGGTCCACCCATCCCGAGAACGGTGGTGGTGATCGCGGCCACCACAAAAATGCCAAGAAATATCCTCACCTCGGCGAATTTGTTGCCGGAAGCGGCACGAACTCTCGCAACATGCAAAGGGTCGTCCTCGACACTGGCAGGACGCGCCTGAAAGTCGCAAGTCTCGCAATACCGCCTACCTGGCGCTACTGGACGCTCGCAGATGGGGCATGTTGCTGTACTCAACCCGATAGCCTCCACTTGGGGTTGGCTTCGTGACCACCCCCTACTTTGCATGTAGCGTGCCTGTAGAGGCGTACGGCATGGAACCCGGACAGGGCATGCGGACTACACCGTTGCATGAGTTGGTCTGTCGTACCGGTGGACTCGTTCCCGAAGGGGGGATTGCAACGGTGATGTTGAAGAATCTGTGCAGGGCACTCCTCGTGACGACGGTCATTCTTGCGGCTGCCGGATCCCGGTCGGCCACCGGGCAGGAAGCGAATGACGACGACGGCTGGTCAGGCGGGCTGTCCGGCGATTGGGCACTGAACCGGGCGCTGAGTGACGACCCGAGCGACCAGCTGCAGAACATCCGCGGTGCGGCTCGACCTCCCGGGCGCACGCCTTCCGAGACCGGTCGAAGGCCTCAGGGGGGGTCACCGCTGGACGTCATACGCCGCGCGGTGGAAGGTTTCGGAATCGATCAAACCGACTCGACGGTGACGATCGCGTATCCCGACCGGGATCTCGTCCTGTCCACGGACGGGCGGAAGCAGAAGATACCTGTCGAGGGCGATCGGGAACTGGAGTACCGAGCCTGGCGCGAAGGAGCCAGCCTGTTCCTCGAGCGTAAGCTGGACGGCGGCGTGATCCTGACCGAGCAGTACTCCGTACACGCAGGGACCGGCCGTCTGCACGTGCTCACCCGGCTGGAAGGCGATCGCTTGCCCAGGACGATCAGCTTCATGCGGGTGTACGACCCGGCTGAGGCCGAAACCGAAGGCTGATTCCTTCCGCGGCGATCAACCCGGAGAGAGTGCCTCCGCCGGGTGGATCCGGCTTACGCGGCGAGCCGGGATGTAGGTCGCGAGGATACCGACCAGCGCCAGCGCCAGGACCACGCCCCCGAAGATCACGGGGTCCCTGGCATCCACCTCGTAGAGAATGATCTGCAATGGCCGGGTGGCGATCGCGGCCAATCCGATCCCGATCGTGATCCCGATGGCCAGTTGTTTGAGTCCGCGCCGCATGGCCAGCCGGATCAGTCTTCCATCGTAGGCACCAAGCGCCATCCGTATACCCATCTCGCGGGTGCGCTGGCTGACCGTGAACGACATGACGCCGTACAGACCGACCGCGGCCAGGAACAGCGCCACGAAACCGAACGCCATGAACAGCGTTCCGAACGTGGTATAGAACCAGGTCGCCTCGTCGATGACCTGCTGCATCGGCAGGGCGTCGTAGATCGGCAGGTTCGGATCCATCGTGGCGACCGTCTCCCGCACTCGGGATGCCAGTCCCGACGGATCCCCCGTCGTCCGCACTCCGACGCTCACCGTGTTGCCGAGGATCTCGCCGAACTGGTCCACGGCGATGTAGTAGCCGGCCGGGCTCTCCTGGTTGTTACCGATTCCCTCCATCATCATGTCGGGCACGATGCCGACCACCGTCATCCATTCGTAGACATCGTCTTCCTGGTGGATTCGGAAGCGTTTCCCGAGTCCTTCACCGTCCTCGAAGTACTCGCGGACGAAGCTCCGGTTAACGAGGGCCACGGGCAGGTTGTCACGAGTGTCCGAGAACTCGAATGCTCGCCCGTCGAGCACTTGCGTCTGGAACGTGGAGAAGTAACCCGGAGTGACGATCCCTTCTCGCGCTCGTGGGTAGTCCTGCTCCGTCGGATACTCGCCGCCTTCGATCTCGAACGTCCGCATTCCGTTTCCACGTGCGGGGAGGCCGTCCGAAAGCGTTGCCGCTTCGACGCCCGGGGTACTCTGAAGCCGCTGCAGGAACTCCCGATAGAAGTCAGTGCGATCGTCCGATTCGGGGTAGTCCGTCTCAGGCAGGTTGAGGCGAGCCGTGAAAATACTCTCGACTGCGAAGGGCATATCGACCGTCCGCAGCTGCGCCACGCTCTTGATCATCAGGCCCGCTGCGATCAGGAGCCCGCACGACACGGCTACTTCGCCGATCACGATGATCGACGTGATGCGGCCCATTCTCAGGCCAGAAGATCCCCGGCCCTCGTCCTTGAGCGCCTCGTTCATCCCCCGACCGGTCGCCCGGATTGCCGGGAAGAGGCCGGCAGCGACCGCGGAGAGCGCCGTGATCAGGATCACGAACAGCATGACAGTCGTATCCAGGTCGAAGCTCATCCAGAAGGGCGGGGGATTGGTCGCCACGCCCCTGTTGAACCAGGCGATGCCGGCGATCCCGATCAACACGCCCATGGCCGCGCCGGCGAGAGACAGCACGCCGACCTCGATCAGGAGCTGCCGGACGATCCGGCTGCGCCTGGCTCCCATCGCTGACCGTACGGCTACTTCCTTCTCACGCACCGCGGCTCGCGCGAACAGGAGGTTGGCCACGTTGGCGCAGCCGATCAGGAGCACGCCGATTGCGGCGCCCAACATCGCCATGAGGAGCCCGAACAGCTCATCCCCGACCACGAACTTGGTGTACGGCTCGACAAGGGGGGCGAAGCCCTCGTTGGCCACTGGATACTGCGTCTCGAGCCGCATCCCGATGGTGGCGAAATCTGCTGAGGCCCGGTCGAGAGAGACACCTTCGCGTAGCCGGCCGAACCCGGGGAGCTGCGGGCCTTCGCCGCGCTCGTTCTCCAACGGATTCACTTCGAGCGGGGCCCACATGTCGGCTTCGATCGGGAACTTGAACCCCTCCGGGGCCACTCCGACGATGGTGCGTTGCTCTCCGTTCGTGCGCACGGTCATCCCGACGACGTCTGAAGAGCCGTCGAATTTCTCCTGCCACACCTCGTACCCGATGATCATCACGGGGTCGGCGCCCGGCTCGTCTTCGCCCGGGAGGAATCCACGTCCGACGACCGGCGCGACGCGCAGGATGTCGAACATGTTCGCCGTGACCATGGCGCCAGCGTATCGCTCAGGTTCTCCGTCCTGCCCCACCAGGTTCACCGCGCCCTGATTCCACAGGCCGAAGGCCTCCAGGCTCGTCTGCTGATCCCGGTAGTCGATGAAGTCGTGCATCGACACGCCACCGCGCTCGATGTCTCGCTCCGGGTTGTTCCGCCAGATCGAGACTATGCGGTCCGCCTCGTCGAACGGCAGGCCCTTGTACATGGCGCCGTTGACGATGCTGAACACCGTCGTGGTCAGTCCGATTCCGAGGGAGAACGCGACGATCGCGATGAGAGAGAGTACCGGCGAACTGATGAGCATGCGGACGCCATACCTGACGTCCTTGAAGAACCCGTCCATGGCTGTCCCCTTCAACCCGTAGTCCACACCGCCTCACAACCACGCACGTAGCGCCGGCGGAGTCCGCTTGCCATGGACTTCTACGGAGCGCGAAGGAAAAGAGTTTCGGGAGAGAGGCCTGCCCTCAACGCTCCCTATGGCGGACCGTCAGCCCAGCAGGTTACAGAGGTAGGCGGTCGCGACCCCGAGGTAGTTGCCCAGGGCGTATCCGATCAAGGCCAGCATGATCGAGATCGGTACCAGCTCCTCGCGGTGGTATCCCGCGGCCACGGGGGCCGAGGCGGCCCCTCCCACCGCGGCGACGCTCGCAACGGCGGCCATGCTCACATCGAGCTTCAGGAGCTTGGCACCGAACAACACGAATACGAGATGGACCGAAATCGTCAGAAAGCCGGCGATGAGGAAGAACTGTCCCCCGCCGAGCTGCCGCAGGTCGGCGGACGCGCCGATCATCGTCATATAGATGTACACGAAGGCCATGGCCAGCGGCTCGGTGCCGGGTACGTTCCTCAGCTTGGTCGCCGACAAGAGGATGCCGAACGTCGTGACGAGGAGAAGGGCCCACGTCCTCTGGGTAAGCACGGGCGGCAAGGGGGGAATCAGGCTGGCCAGCGAATTGGCGGCAAGCATGGCCACGAAGGCCCAGCCCAGCAGCGTCAGGATGTCGCTGAAATGCACCTCGTGCGTCTTCCGCTCGACGTTCCGTGTGGCCTCGGTGAAATGGTCCAACTGCGCCTGCGACACACCCGTCCACCGGTTGAAGGGTTTCGCCCAGCGCTTGCACACCAGGATCAGGGGGAAGTAGGCCAGGTAGACGAAGTTGTCGACGATCACCACCAGGCCGAGCTGCTCGCTCGGCGTATTCAGGCTCTCCGCCACGGCGGCCAGGTTGCCCGTGCCGCCGATCCAGCTGCCTGCGAGGGCTCCGAAACCGGACCACGAGTTGGGCGGCAGGTTTGAGCGGAACAGCACGAAGGCGACGACCGCCCCGACGACGACGCCGACCGAGCCGATCACCAGGACGATGGCCCCGCGCCATGCCACCTTCATCGCCTCCTTGATGTTGATGTCGAGCAGCATCAGGACGATGAACAGCGAAACGGCGAACGATTTGAACGTGTCGTAGACGGGGCTCTCGCGCGGAATCACGCCGAAGTTGCTCAGGAATACTGGCGTCAGGAAGATCCAGATGATTGCCGGGAGGTAGTTGAACACCTTCCAGCCCGTCGTGCGCTCGAGCCATATGAATATGACGGGAACCATCAGGATCACCGCCATGATTCCGACGAGATCGGTGAAGATCGGCTCTGCGTTCATGGGCTCTCCGTTGAGTCATCCCGCGCCCGGCGACCGCTCGCATCCGCCTCGGGCAAGGTCGACAACCTAGGGCTCACGGAAGCCCGCGGGGAGGGGCCGGCCCGCGGAAGTTCGACGAATGGCTATACTGAGACAGAATTGGACGGCGACCAGGGAGGGGTGATGACGGGACGGTCATGGTTGGTCAGCGCGATGCTCGTGGCGATGGGAATCGGGGGAGTCCTGCCGGTGGCGGAACCGGTGCTGGGGCAGGACGCGGGGCCGGGAGCGGGGCCGGACGCGTCCGTGCGAATCGCGCACATGACGGTCGCGCTCGAGGACTCCCGGGCGGCCCTGATCGAGGTTCGCCGCGACATCCACCGTCACCCGGAGCCGTCAGGCCAGGAGGAGCGCACCGCGGCCCTGGTGGCCGAACGTCTCCGTTCCCTGGGCCTCGACGTGGAGACGGGAGTCGGAGGGCATGGGGTGGTTGGAGTTCTGCAGGGCGGCCTTCCGGGCCCCGTCGTCGCGTACCGGGCCGACATGGACGCGGTACGCGACAATTCACCGGACCCCGTACCGTTCTCATCCGAGGTTCCGGGCGTGCGGCACATCTGCGGGCACGACATCCACACCACGGTGGCCCTCGGCGTGGCCGAGGCCCTGGCCTCGATCCGCGATGAGTTGCCGGGGACGGTGAAATTCGTGTTCCAGCCGGCGGAGGAGAATATCCAGGGCGCCAAGGCAATGATCGAGGACGGCGTCCTCGAAGACCCGGCCCCTTCTGCTATTTTCGCGGTGCACACCGCCCCCCTGGAGGTCGGCCAGATCGGTACGGTC
>CAYWLF010000116.1:0-7300 GCA_964458875.1 uncultured Gemmatimonadota bacterium | reverse complement strand
GACCCGGGCGTGTCGGCCGCAGCCTCTCCCCTTATACTGGTTGGCATGCCGATCAAAGCAGCCGTAATGGTGGGTCCGGAGAAGCCTATCGAGATGTGGAGTATCGACGATCCGGTCGTCGAGGTGGGCGGCGTTCTCCTCGAGACGGTGGCCAGCGAGGTGTGCGGCACCGATGTGCACTTGAGCCACGGCCGGCTCGCGGGTGTGCCATACCCGATCATCCCCGGGCACGTGAGTGTGGGGCGAGTGCTGGAGACGGGCGGCAAGGTCGCGGACTTCATTGGCGATCCGCTCGAGCCGGGCGACATCGTGACGTTCTATGACGTTCACGAGACCTGCAACACCTGCTGGTTCTGCCTGGTCGCCGGTCAGCCCAACCGCTGCCCGAGTCGGCGGGTGTACGGCATCACCTATTCAGCGCACGACGGACCCCTGGGTGGTTGGGCCGAGCGAATCTATCTAAAACCCGGCGTCCACGTGTTCAGGCTGCCCGAGCCCCTCGGAGCGGACGACGTGATCGGTGGAGGTTGCGGCCTGTTCACGGGGTTCGCTGCCATGGACCGAAGCGGGCTCCCGATGGGTTCCACGGTACTGGTGCAGGGTTCGGGGCCGGTCGGACTGTCGGCCGTGGCCATGTCCGTACTCGGTGGGGCCAGCCTGGTGATCAACATCGGCGATCCAGCGGCGCGGCTCGACATCGCGCGCGAATTGGGGGCCGACGCGGTCCTCTCAGTGGCGGATGACTCTCCGGAGGAGCGCGAGGCCATCGTCCGCGACCTCACGCACGGCCGCGGCGTGGACGTGGGAATCGAGGCTTCCGGCAACCCGGCCGCCGTGTCCGAAGGTCTGCACCTCCTGCGGGACGGTGGCACCTACGTGGTGGCCGGCCATTACACCGACACCGGCACAACCCAGGTGAACCCTCATATCGACATCAACCGGAAGCACGCCGACGTCCGTGGGCAGTGGGGCACGGATCTCGGCCACGTGTACCGTGCTCTCCAGGTGTTGGCGCGGCATCATGACCGCCTCGACATGTCGCGTATCATCGGCGGACGCTACGCACTCGACGATGCCGGACAGGCGCTGGCGGACGTCGCCGCTCTCAAGATCACCAAGGCCATCATAGAACCCTGACGTGATTCCTTTGCTCGCGGGTCAGGTCGACCGTCACCGTTCGGGCATGTATCGATCGGGAACCCCGATGACCACGAACCGTTCGATCAGCTCGCGTACGGCTTCGGTGCGCTCGCCCGAGCGGACCGAGGCCAGGACCTCGCGAGGTACCTGGATCGTCTCCGGCGCGTACTCCCGGTAACCGGCGTTCTCGAATTCATACCACTCCGAAGGAAACTCGAACCGCATCGCGATCTCACCCGGTCCATCCGCACCCTCGATGCGATAGATCGGGTTCAGCGCCAGGTGACCCTCGGAGTGCGCCCAGTCTTCCATCGGGTTCCGCGCGGCAAACTCGGATTCACCGGCCGAGAGAACGGCGGACAGCCACTTCTGATCTCCCAGTGCTCCCGGTGGACCGCCGCGTCGCAAGTCCGGTCCTCTTCGATCGAGATACGCGGCCAGCAGCTCGTCCTCGCCCAGCAGCACATGGGGCACCGCGTCAAGCAGGCGATGATAGCCTGCCACCGACAACTCGTGTCCCTCACGAGGCTCGAGCGCCGCGTTCCCGAACCGGACGAGGCCGATCAGTCCATCCGGGTCGACGACACGGCACGTCTCTCGCACCAGGCCCGCCTTGTTGAGAACCAGGTGAAAGGCGTCCGAGCAGAACGCGCTGTCGAAGAAATGTGTGCTGAAGGGAAGCGGTCGATCGATCCACTGGCACACGAAGTCCGCCCCTGGAGCCATGAAGTTCCGCGCTACCCACAATCGGAAGAAGTTCCGGTCCACCCCCACGACTGGTCGGTCCGCGCCGGACTCGGCGCAGAAATAGTGGGTCAGGTGACCCGGGCCGCAGGCCAGGTCCAGGATCGGACCCTCCCGCTTCTTGAGTAGCGAGGCGACGGACAGTGCAGCCAGATGTCGCGGCTGACCGAAAGCGAAAGAAAAATGAACCGCGGTCTCGGCACGGGAATACCGGGCCATGTAAAGATCCATCGCCTCGAGAGCGGTCAGGTGCGCCTGGTTCTCCAGGAGGAACTCGCCGAGGCGGCGGCGGGCGCCGCGAAGGATTCGTCCTCCGGCAAGCTGGTTCAGCCGACCCTGTATGTGCGGCGGAATTCGAGGCGCCCGCTGGGTGGCGGGGCGCGCCACGTCCCACTGACTGGCCTTCCCCACCGACTGCGGCCGGACCAGCAAGTCGGCGTCGGGAGACGAAGGGTTCAGGAGTCGACTGAAGGCTTCTGTGTGTTTGCCGCTTTCGATCAATCGACACAGCGTCCGAGCCGCGACCCCACGCCCGCTCAGGAAGGCGGGAGCCTCGGCCTCAACGCCTATCAACTGCCCTGGCTCCGCGACGATCAGGACTCCGCCCACGATCGGGAACTCGTAGGCGCACTCCCGACAGGCCGCGGTCCCGAAAGAGACGCCGATCTCGTCTTCTATCGCACCGGATCTCAGGTCAACGGAGTTCCCGCAGAACGGACAGCGGAGCAGATCGATAGTGGTGGTCCGCATGGTCCTCACCGGTCAGGAGCCAGGTCCTCACGAGATGCTCGCCAATATAGGTTTCTCGAGGCGACTCGCACCTCGTGCGGCCCGCTGCCGGTGCCCAGGCCCGTCTTGCCGACCGAACGCCAACCTCTCATAAGTGGGTCCCGTTGCGTTGCCTTGGAGAGAACGTCTGGACCGGTGAGGCTGCGGGTGAGTTCTCGGAAATCTGGAAACATGCGGATGCGCCTGCGAGTGGCGACGGTCGGCGCCTGTCTCCTGTTGGGCACAGGCCGGGCGAACGCCCAGATCGTCAATACGCTGAGAGCCTGGGACGATAACGAGCCGGGCTGGTCGGGCGAGCTCGCCGGGTCGATCGCGCTCGCCCAGGGCAACACGGAGTACTTCGAGTTCGGCCTCTCCGGTGCGGCTCAGTACCTGACGGACGGTCACCGGCTCGGCTCTCTGGCCTCCGTATCCCGTCGAACCGCTTCGGGAATCGAGATCGCCGAGGCGACGCTCCTTCACCTGCGGCACAACTATCGCCTGACGCGGGTCGTCCATTCGCTTGCGTTCGTGCAGGCTCAGCGTAATCCGTTTCAGCGGCTCGAGAGCAGGTTTCTCCTGGGGCTCGGCGCGAGATTCGATGTCCTCCAGACCGAGGCCTGGGAGGGAGCGATCGGCGCCGCTTACATGCGAGAGCGCGAGAACCTCACAGATGACGACACGGGCTCGACCGGATATGACAGGGCGGATTTCTTCGTGAGCGATCTCGGTCGTCTCGGGGACCATCTGCTCGTGGACCTGTACGGTTTCTACCTCCCTCTCATCACCGACTTCGCGAACGCGCGCGCCACGGGGGGAAGCAATCTGGATGTGACTCTTGTAGGTGAGTTGACCCTGGAGGTTTCCGTTACGCTCACGATTCGAGGCCGCCGGCCGGGGTCGAGGAAGACGACATCTGGCTGCGGACGGGTCTTCGATTTCGTTTCTGAGTTAGCGGGAAACAGACGCCGAGTGGAGTTATGTCGTGTGATCCGGGCCGTGGGTGGGAATGGACTCTCGAGCTGTTCGAGACGCATTCGGATCCGGTCCCGTGAAGTAGACGAAGTCCTCCCGGTCTTTCTGTAATCCCATCTTCTCGGCGACCCGCTGGCTTACCTTATGGTCGACCGATGTGGTCCAGCTTGGAATGCGTCCACGGCGCTTCACGTCTTCGATCACCTTCTCTACACAGGCAGGTGAGAGACCCAGCCCGCGAAACGAAGGGTCGGTGAAAACGCACAAGTCTTCGTACTTCTCGCCTTGCGTATGCGGTAGCGCGATAGAAACGCACTTTTCGTCCGCGTATGCCCCCCAGGCCAGCCCGCTCGCCGCCATCTCCTCCGGGCTTCTGTAGTGTTCCCACACCCACGTGGCGCGCGCTAGGAGCTCGCCGGCGAGCTTGCCGTCGTCCGCTCCCAGCTGTCGCACCGTGATCCCGGCGGGTGGTGGTGGAGCGGGTCTGCCCTGCAGCGTGAATACGATGCGGGGCCAGGGCCTCAGGTCGGGATAGGACTGCTGGAGAACGGAGCCCAGGGAGGGCGGCGCGTCGATCATGCCTCGATGCGCGAGTGCCCTGAGACCAGCCGGCCGCAGCACCTCTGGATCTCCGACCAGCGCCAGGTAGCTGGGCCCGACGACGACCACCGCCCGTGGCTCAGGCCAGCGGTCCACCAGGCAGAGGTCCCGTGGTTCGCCCAGCGCTTGCAGCCCCGTCTGTGGACCCGGGCGTTGCGGAAGGAAGAACCGGCGGAGCGCTGCCCTATCCGGCAGCTCCACGGCTTCCAACGTGGAGAAGACTACGTACCTGCGATATCTGCTAGCGAGGCGCCGCCGAACAGCGCGGATCACTCGGCCTGGATGCGCTATAGCCGACATCTTCTCCTCTCACAACAACGGTCCCGATGAAACTATGAACCCGCCCGCTGCGGTGCGAACAAGTCGGCGAGCGCAGAACCACCCCGGACATTTGACCTGAGCGGCGACAGGCGGCTCAGGCTACCTCGCCGGCTCCTGGAAGGCCCCCGCAGAATCTGACGCGGAGGTCGCGCGCACCTGGGCGTTCCGCGCGACGACCAATAGTCCGGAGTTGTTAGGGCTTGGAGACCCGGCTCCCATGAGCAGCACGTCGGGAGCCATCAGCCAGAATGCCGGTCTGCCGAGCCACGCACACGGCAACCTCCCGGCGCTTGAGATACCGAACGGCTTCAACGATTCGGAATTCGGCCATCTCGACCGCTTCCAGCCACTCCTCGGGAGAGCTGGGGTTCTCGAACGCCGTGCGCTGGATACGAGCATACGTAACCACTGCTCTGATCGTGCCCAGCGAACCTATGATGGCGCAAGGTGGGATTGACGGGCCGATCGTACGCGTTTCCTACCTCGGAACTGACCAAAACGCGCCCGGGAGGATTCGAACCCCCAACCCCCTGATCCGCAGGAAGGCGCTTTAGGCCCCATTTTGAGCAGGATGCGCAGGTCTCTGGCACCTGATGCTGCAGGATGTGCACCCTGTGGTCCCGCAATAGCGCAAGTTGCGCAGTCAAAGTTCGGGGAGTAGTTCGGGGAGCGACCTGGCAGACCGCCTCGATCCCTATACTAGCTCCAGGATCGGTCTCCTTTCATGGGGTCAGGTCACTGGCTAGCACCTCGTTAAGCATCACGTCATAGAAGGCTGGGCGTTCCTCAATGAACGGAATGTGGGCTGAGTTCTCGAACCAGAACATCCTCTTGCCAGCCGGATCCTCTAACGCCGCAAGGTACTCTTCCACCAATATCCCCGGTGTCTTGTAGTCATAGCGTCCTGAGAGGAAGTACACCGGGATGTCCAACCGCGGAGCTTGGGTCAGCATATCCATAGTTCGAAGCCAGGTTTCGTCGCTGAGAAGCGGCGAAGCGTCATAGAGCGCGCGCCAGGCATCCTCGTTCGCCTCGTTCGCCGCCGTGTACTCCGTAAGTGGGCCCGCCTCCTGCACGAAACCTGGCACAAGCGACAAGTCGTGAATGTCGCCGAGCCCCAACTCATCGAGCCAGATGCTGAGCTCCACGACTTCGTCCCAGGCAACGGGGGCGACTTGCATGTCTGACAGGGCAGCAATCGCGTCTGTGCGCCCTTGCTGCGTCGCAGCTGTCATGGCCGCAGCATGCGCGATTGGAATACTGCGCGCTACGTTGACCACCTGCCCGACCCCGACGTAGGCGTGGAGCAACTCAGGATGGTCGCGAGCCGTGAGCGTGCCCAGGATTGAGCCCCACGAGACCCCCATTAGGTAGACTCTCTCGACGCCGAACCGAGCCCGCATTAGGTCGATCAGCTCGCGCGTGTCCGCGAGCATGCGGTCGAACGTGATCGACGCGGGATCGATTCCAGCGTGATACGACTTCCCACACCCTCGCTGGTCCCACGTGACGACGGTGAAGTCTCGCTCCAAGCCGCCGAAGCTGAACCTCGAGTACCGCATTCCTGGAGTTCCAGGCCCTCCGTGAAGAAATACCAGAACCGGGTTGTCAACGTCGTAACCTCGGATCAGAATCCACTGGTCCAGGCCGCCCAGGCGCACGGTCTCCAGCGAAGCGATTCCATTCTCGCTGACGATCTCGGACGTGTAGCTGCCATCGGACGCCGGGTTGTCCGGTCCACCATGCACGTTTGACCCGGTGGGCGGAGAATCTGACGGTTGCGTGGGCACCCCATTGCCTGTGCAGGCTGCACCAACCGTAAGAAGGAACGAGAGTGCGAGCGAACGTCCCGTGCTGGAGGCGTGACTTCGTGGTCGATTCATAATCCCCACCCCACCCTTCCGAGAGTTTATATGCACTTGACAACAGTTGCTTAAGTCAACTATACTGGAGAGGGAGTGTTCCGTCAAGAAACGTGGAAGAGAAGCGAGAGTCTTGAGCGCCTCGACAACTGATGTGAAGACCGATCTAGTCCAGGACGGCCAGGCAACGGAATTGTTCGAGGCAATGTCGGACCTGATCCGTATCTACCAGTTTCGAGACCGTGACCGCACCTACTGCCATGGGATTTCGGTCAGCCAATGCTACGCGCTCGAGGCCGTCGCCAGGCATGGCCCCCTGACCGTTAATCAGCTTGCAGCCTACCTCTATCTGGGCAAGAGCACCGTAAGCCGACTCGTTGAGGGAATGGTCCAGAAGGAGCTTGTGTTAAGGCAACCACACCCCGACGACCGGAGATCACTCCTCGTCACGCTAACCGAGGTCGGCAGTCGCGTTCACTACAGGATTTTGGAGGAGTACCTGGAGCGGGAGCGGGAGCTGCTCGCCGAATTCGCCCCGGAGGTTAGGCCGGATTTGATCGCGTTCATTCGTCGTCTTGCCGCTACCGCGACAAAGAATGCCACGACCGGGCCGTCCGATTGCGGATGACGTAGCAGCGGGTGTCTACAAAGCTGTCATTAGGTGAGTTACTAAATACGCCCGAAGGGATTCGAATCCCCAACCTCCTGATCCGTAGTCAGGTGCTGTAGGCCCCGTTTCGGGGACTACTCAGGGGGGCTCACTTTGACATCCCTGTGCCCCACTTTGACCGAGTCGGGCTGTGGATCCAGGCCGGCCGGTTGTTCGGCGACTGGCTTGGGCTGTCTCATGCCTGCTCTTGCCGGTCGTATCTCCTCCAGCCAGGCCTCGA
>CAYWLF010000115.1:0-7362 GCA_964458875.1 uncultured Gemmatimonadota bacterium | reverse complement strand
CCGTCGCGGATCAGGTTCAACTGCTCGTCCACCGGGAGAAACATTCGCCGTCCACGTTCGTAGAAGTGGCACCGTGAACCATCAGCTCACTTGGAAACGCACAGCATAAATATGGCGGAGAGCACAGGCAACAAGAGATTTCGGCTCAAGTGGCCCGGTCCGCGGGGCCGCTGGATCGCGCTCACGGCAGTGGTCGCCGGGCTCGCGCTGGCAGGCGGGCTGGCGTGGGGGGCGTGGGCTCACATCTGTGATCAGTGCCCGTCGATCGCCCAGATCTACGCCTTCGAGCCCAAGGAGGCCACGCGGGTGTACGCGGCCGACGGCTCCCTGCTGCACGAGTTCGCGGTGGAGCGCCGGACGGCCATCGAATACGAACAGGTCCCGCGGCATGTCGTCGATGCCTTCGTGGCGGTCGAGGACAAGCGCTTCTGGTCGCACAGCGGGATCGATTACCTGCGGTTCGCCCGGGCGGTAGTAGAGTTCGCGTTCGCCGGCTACGACGCCGCCGGGGGAAGCACGATCACCCAGCAACTCGCCGGGAACATGTTCGCTTCGATCGTGGACCGTCAGGACATTTCGGTACGACGCAAGCTGCGCGAGATGCGGGTGGCCAAGTCGTTGGAACAGGCTTACACCAAGACCGAGATCATGGAGGCCTATCTCAACCAGATCAACTTCGACGGCCTGTACGGGGTTCAGAACGCTGCGCAGCGGTACTTCGGCAAGAACGTCCGAGACCTGAATCTCCCCGAGGCTGCCACCCTGGCGGCCATGCCGGTGGCGCCTCGCCGTTACAATCCTATCCTGAACCCTGAGCGGGCCGTGGCGCGGCGCAACATGGTGCTGTCGCTGATGGGCGGGCAGGACATGATCACGTCCCAGGAGGAAGCGGCGGCCCGTGCCTACCCGTTGATGGTACGCCCGGACGCACGGGATCAGGTGCCCGCGGCCTTCTTCGTGGAGTGGGTCCGTCGCATACTCATCGAACGCTACAGCACGCAGATCTACGAGGCCGGCCTGCGGATCTACACCACCCTGGATCCGAACCTGCAGGCCGTCGCCGACTCGGCCGTTCTCGCCCAGCTCGAGTGGATCGAGAAGCAGCCCGGATTCGACGCGCCGACGTACCGTGAGACCAGGGCATGGCCCGTGGACAGCCTGGTGGGACCGAACATGCCGTACATCCAGGGCCTGTTCGTGGCGGTCGACCCGCTGAACGGCGACGTGCTCGCGCTCGTGGGCGGGCGTGACTTCCAGGACTCGGAGTTCAACCGGGTCACCCAGGCCCAGCGTCAGCCGGGGTCGCTGTTCAAACCGTTCGTATACACAGCGGCGGTGGAAAGCGGGATGCCGGCGTCGGAGGTGATCTTCGACACCCCGATCGAGTTCCCCCAACCGGACGGCTCGATCTGGTCACCCAGCAACTTCACCAACGATTTCCGTGGCCCGGTCACCATTCGCGATGCCCTGGCCGCTTCGATCAACGTGGTCGCGGTGAAGGTAGGCCTGCGCGTCGGCCTGGAAACGGTAGCCCAATACGCCCACCGCATGGGTATCACGTCGCGAGTGGAGCGTGTGCCTTCGACCTCCATCGGGTCACCATCGGTTCGGCCGATAGAGATGGCCGAAGCCTACACCACGTTCGCCAATCTCGGAATCCGGGTTACACCGCGGGCCATCTTGCGCATCGAAAATGTGGACGGTGAGCTGCTCTGGGCGGCTCCGGTGGAGCGCGAGGAGGTCCTGGACGAGAGGACGTCGTGGATCATGGTATCCATGCTCCGGGACGTGGTGGACCGGGGCTCGGGGATCCGGGTCCGGTCGCTGGGCGTGCCGAGAGAGATCCCGGTCGGTGGGAAGACCGGCACCACCAACGAACTCACAAATACCTGGTTCGTCGGTTTCACCCCGGATGTCGTCACAGTCAGTTGGGTGGGCTTCGACTTGCCGGCCCGGATTCGTGACGATGCGCAGGGCGGACGCGATGCGGCTCCGATGAACGCCGAGTTTCTCAAGTACTATTACGAGGACCGGCCGGCGCCAGAGCCCTGGGCCCGCCCCACGGGACTCATCGAGCGGAGCGTGGACCGTACCACCGGAATGCTGTCGACGGCGTGGTGCCCGGCGGAGGTCGTGTACACCGAGGTGTTCGTACCGGAAACCGAGCCGCGCGAGATCTGCGACGTGCATGGCCCGTGGGGGACCCGCGAGTGGGCGGACAGCCTGGGCGTGGTCCCCGATTCGCTCGCGCCCACGGTGTCCGACGACTTCGAGTTCTAGCGCACCTTCTCAACGATCAGGCGAAGAGCTAACCCTGGGGCACCCGGCGCCACACGAGCGGCGGGTCTTCCGGCGGGGATTCTCCGAATTCGAATGCGCCGCGAAGCCGCTGGATCATGGTCTCCGCGGCATCCGCGGACCGGGCGTGGATCTCCGCGACGGGCTGACCGCTCCGCACCAGTGCGCCCCGGCGGGCGAACAACTCGACGCCGACGGCCGGGTCCACCTCGTCCTCGATCTTCCGCCTTCCCGCCCCGAGTTCCACGCAGGCCACTCCGATCTCGTAGGCATCGGCACGTGTGACGAAGCCATCGGCGGGCGATTCCCAGGTCACCCGAAACGGCGCCTCGGGAAGGAGGTCGGTGCGCACGGTCACAACGGGGTCGCCGCCCTGGCGTTCTACCAGGCGAGCGAACCGGTCAAGGGCCCGTCCGTCGTCGAGCATGGTCTCGAACTCCGAGCGGACGTCGCCCGGCGCTGCACCGGTGGCGGTGGCGTTCACGCTCTCCACGGCGAGGGCCAGGGTCACCTCCCGCAAGTCGGCCGGCCCCTTACCCCTGAGGCACTCCAGCGCTTCCCGGACCTCGAGGGCGTTTCCCACCGTTTGGCCGAGCGGCTGCTCCATCGCGGTCAGCAGCGCCGTGGCCCGCACTCCCTCGGACTCCGCCAGGCCGACCAGGGTCTCGGCCAGGAGAACGGCCCGGTCCCGATCCCGCATGAAAGCACCCGACCCGTACTTCACGTCCAGCACCAGGGCTTCGATGCCTTCGGCCACCTTCTTGGAGATGATGCTGGCCGAGATGAGTGGAATCGAGGGGACGGTGGCGGTGACGTCTCGAAGGGCGTACAACCGGCCGTCGAGGGGCGCGATGGCGGGAGTCTGACGGATCATCGCGCAGCCGACGTCGGCCAGCACGGCATGGAACTCCTCGAGATCGAGGTCCGTCCGGAAGCCGGGAATCGACTCGAGCTTGTCCACGGTACCGCCGGTGTGCCCGAGTCCACGGCCGGACATCATCGGAACTCGAAGGCCGTACTCGGCGAGGAGCGGGGCCAGGATGAGGCTTACCTTGTCACCCACACCGCCCGTGGAATGCTTGTCCACCGCGGGCGGCCCTCCGTCCGACCTGAAGTCGAGTCGGCGGCCGGAGTCGATGATCGACCGGGTAAGCGCGCGGAGTTCCGCGGTGCTCATCCCGTTAAGAAGTACGGCCATGAGGAACGCCGACATCTGGTAGTCCGGCACCTCGCCGGAGCCGTACTCGGCGAGGAACTCCCGCAGGTCCTCGCTCGCGAGCTCGGCGCCGTCACGCTTTCGCGCGATCAGCTCCTGGACGAGCATGAGCCTCCCTGGTGGGGGGTCATCACCTTGAGGAGAAACTCAGGTACGCAGTCGGTCGCGGCTCTTGTCTACGACTTCGGAGAGGCGGTCACCCGTACGGTCCGCGCTCTTGCGGGCGCGGCGCGCCAGCCGGCGAGTCTCCTTGGCAGCACGATCCGCCAGCTCACGAGCGTCATCCCGGGCGTCCTCGAGCGACTCTCCCGCAGAGTCCGTCCACTCTTCCGCTTTGCGGGCGATCTGCCTGCGCGTCCGGGCGCCGCTCTGAGGCGCGAGGAGCAGCGCGGTAGCCGTCCCGACGACGGCGCCGACGGTCAGCCCCAGCAGGAAGCCCAGGGCTTCCCTGTATTCGGTGTTGTCCATAACTCCTCCACTAGATGCGGTCGGTGCTACAGGTAAGGTGGTGCGATTCAGCCCCCCTGCCAATAACCTGCTGGCCTCAGAAAGTGCCTTCGCTTGCCGGTCGCCCGGCATTCTCTACTTTCAGGGCTCGACGAAGTTCACGCGAAACGGACGGATCCATGATTGACTATCGCCTCGAGAACGAGGTTCGCATTCCCTCTCCCGCCCTGCAGGCCCTTGCGGCGGCGGCTGACAAGGGTGGAGAGGTCGTGGCCGCCGCGGTGAGAGACGCCGGCCGGGCTGCCGGTGAAGAAATCACGCGGCGCGTCGCCGGCGTCATCTCGCTGTCCGAACTCGGCACGGACGACTTCTGGTCGGCCGTGAACGCCGAGACGGCCGCCAGGGGTCTGGGGACGTACGAGTGGGAGCGGGGAATCGGCGGCCATGCGGAACTGATCGTGTACGGATCGCCGGACCTCGGGGTAGGCACGAGCGCCAGGCCGGCGGACGGCGGCACGCCGTTCACGGAGGGCCTGGTCGAAGGACTTCTTGGAGCCGCTGCCGAGGAACCGGTCGGCGTCGTCCGCGCCCCGCTCGACGGAGGCGAAGGAATCCGCTTCGTGATCGGTGCTCCCGTGGCTCTCCGGCACGTCCAACTGCGACTGCGCGGCGGCTACAGCCTGGAGCAGGCGCTGGAGGGCATCTGAGCCTGAATCCCGGCCGGGTGGTGGCCCTGGATTACGGACGGCGGCGGATCGGGGTGGCGACCACGGACCCTTCGCGCACGATCGCGTCCCCCCACGTCACCATGAAGAACACGGACCCGCCCATCGAACCGCCGCAGGGTCTGCTGAACCTCCTCAAGGACCTGGCGCCGTCCGTCGTACTCGTGGGCATTCCCGTTCACCTGGATGGGGCCGTCGGCGAGATGGCGACCGAGGCGCGGTCGTTCGCCGCCCGGCTGACGGCCCTGTCCGGGCTCGAGGTCCTGGAACGCGATGAGCGCCTCACCAGCTATGAGGCAGAAGAGATGCTGCGCGCGATGGAACTTCCGCGCCGCAAGCGACACGACAAGGGTCTGAAGGACATGCTGGCGGCGACGCTCATCCTCAGGGAGTACCTGAAGGAGATCGGGTGAAGAAGCGCGGTTTCGTTCTCCTCGCAATCGTCCTGCTCGCCGCGGCTGGCGCGGGAACCTGGTATGCAACGACTCCGCCCTCCGGAGGGCCAGCAGACGGCGAGACCGTGGAGATCGTGGTCCCCGCCGGTGCGGGCGCACTCGCAATCGGGAGACAGCTGCGAGCGGAGGGCCTGGTCAGAGTTCCCCGCCTCTTCGCGCTCGCGGCCCGGGCTCGCGGCGTCGAGGGCTCGCTCAAGGCAGGGCGCTACCGGGTTACCGGTGGCATGGACTGGGGCGAGATCCTCGATGTGATCGCAGCGGGCGAGGTGGTCACCTTCCCGCTCACGGTGCCCGAGGGCTTCACTGTGCGGGAACTGGCGCCGCGCGTAGCGGAAGCGACGGGTGTGGACGCGGACTCGGTCGCACGCCTTGCCACGGATTCGGCATTCGTCGTGACCCTGGGTGTGCCGGGCCCGACCCTCGAAGGATACCTGTTTCCGGAGACGTACCGGTTCGCCGAGGGACTGGCGCCGGCGGACCTCCTGCGCGAGATGGTCATGCGCTACCAGGCCTACTGGACACCCGAGCGGCGGGCCCGGCTCGAAGGCCTGCCGCTGGACGAAAGAGAACTGGTGACCCTGGCCTCCATCGTGGAAGAGGAAGCGCGCGTCGAAGAAGAGCGGCCGGTGATCGCGGGTGTGTATACCAACCGGCTCGAGATCGGCATGCTCCTCCAGGCGGATCCCACGGTACAGTACGCCCTCGGCGAACCCAAGGCTCGACTGCTGTTCTCGGACATCGACCGGGTGGCCGACAACCCCTACAACACGTACCGGCACGCCGGACTCCCTCCGGGTCCGATCGCGTCACCCGGAGAAGCCTCGCTCGACGCAGCCCTCTACCCGGCCGACATACCCTACCTGTTCTTCGTCGCCCGCCCTGACGGGTCGCACGAGTTCACTCGCACCAACCGCGAGCACATCAACGCCAGGAATCGGATCCGTCGTGAGAACGGGGAGTGACCTGCTGCGGCAGCGACTGAGCCTGGTGGTACTCACGCATCCGGAACCCGCCACGGGAAGCCTGGAGGACGTGGTGGCCGAGTGTCTCGAAGCCGGGTGCGCGACGATCCAGCTGCGGGACAAGCGGGCGCCGGCCTTCGACCTGTATCGCCAGGCAGTGCAGCTGCTGCCTCTCGTCCAGGCGCACGAGGCACTTCTGATCGTGAACGACCGCCTGGACGTGGCGCTCGCCTCCGGTGCGCACGGTGTGCACCTGGGCCCGGATGACATCCCGGTCGAAGCGGCAAGGAGCCGGGTTCCCGACACCTTTCGCATCGGATACTCGACCGATGATCCGGCCGCGGGCCGGGCTGCCGCGATGGCGGGAGCGGACTACCTGGGCGTCGGGGCCGTGTACGGAACGTCCTCGAAGGCTGGGCTGGAGGACGAGGCCATCGGCCCGGATCGAGTGGGCGCAGTGGTCCGCTCGTCAGGGCTTCCCTGTGTGGGGATCGGGGGGATCACGCCCGAGAACGCAGGCGCCGTGGCGGCGCAGGGGGCGGGCGTGGCCGTGCTCGGCGCGGTTATGCAGGCCGAGCGGCCGGGAGACGTCGTCAGGAATCTGTTGGCCGAGATATCCCGAGCCGCAGGCGAACCCGCGGCCCGGGACGAATTCGACGCCTGATCAGTACCCGATCGGCTTGTAGTCGAACTTCTGGCCCCCGAGAGAAGCCTCGAACATCAGGCCTCCCTTCGCCTTGCTGACGACGGCCACTCCCTTGGCGTAGTCGATGTCGGCGGAGGCACCCTCGGTAATCGCGACGGCCGATGCCTGCCCGCTGAACTCCAGGTCGTTCGCCTTGAACCGGTCCAGGTCTTCCTCGCCCTGGAAGAAGATCACCTGGATGTACGACTGGCCACCCATCTGCAGACCCACGTTGACCTGCTTGAGAGTAGAGTGGCCGACCAGGGCACCGCCCTCGTAGACCAGACCGGTGCCGTGAGCACCGCCGACCACGAATCCGCCCTTGCCCACGCTCGGGAACACGGCATAGCCGAAGGAGTCGTCGAAGAAGCGCTGGACATCCGGATCACTCGTCGTAATCTCTTCGATGGCCTGGGCCACCTCCAACTTCTTCTTCTCGAGGTCGTAGTCGGTCTCCTGCGCCATGCCCTGGTGCGGCATGGCGATCACGGCCATGCTCAGGCCAGCGGCGAACACGGCCCAGCGGCCGAGATAGCTCCTCATTCTCTCTTCTCCGTAGTGTAGTGGACGTCTC
>CAYWLF010000114.1:0-7366 GCA_964458875.1 uncultured Gemmatimonadota bacterium | reverse complement strand
GACGCCGGACCCGACGAGCACTCTCCGGGCTTCGAGGGCAAGCTGCACCTCCGACCCCGACGCGATGAGGATCAGGTCCGGATCCGCATCGTCCGCATCCTCGAGAATGTAGGCTCCCATCCGGAGTCCGATCGCCCGGCCCGGCTCGTCCACCCGGAGGACCGGCACTCCCTGGCGCGTGAGGACGAGCATGGTGGGACCATCCCGCCGCACGATCGCCTCGCGCCACGCCTCGACGGTTTCGTTGGCGTCGGCCGGTCGAATGATGCGGAGGCCTGGCATGGCACGCAGGGCGGACAGGTGCTCGATCGGCTGGTGGGTCGGACCGTCCTCGCCGAGGCCGATCGAGTCGTGCGTCATCACGTAGATGACGGGCTGCCGCATCAATGCCGCGAGCCGGATCGCCGGTCGTGCGTAGTCTGTGAATACGAGGAACGTAGCGGCGTAGGGCCTCAGGCCCCCGTGCAGCGCCATGCCGGTCGAGGCCGCGGCCATGACATGCTCCCGAATCCCCCACCGCACGTTGCGACCGGAGTAGTCATCGGGACCGAAGTCCCCTGAACCCAAGATCAGCGTGTTGTTGGACGGTGCCAGATCGGCGCTGCCTCCGATGAGCCAGGGCAGCCGGTCGGCGATGGCATTGAGGGCGATGCCCGACGCCTTTCGCGTGGCCATGGGGCCGTCTGCCTCATCGAAAGAGGGAAGACCGGCGTTCCAATCCACGGGAAGACGTCCTTCGAGGGCATTCTCGAACTGCAGGGCCAGTTCGGGATGGGCGGAACGGTACGCTTCGAATCGGGTGCGCCACTCGTCTTCGGCCCTCGCCCCCAGTTCCACGGCCTCTCCCATGTGCTCCACGACCCTTTGGGGCACCAGGAAATGCGAATCCTCCGGCCAGCCGTACGCCCTCTTGGTGAGTGCGACCTCCTCCGGGCCGAGAGGTGAGCCGTGCACTCCCGAGGTGTCCTGTTTGTTGGGCGACCCGAATCCGATGTGGGATCGAACGATGATCAGAGACGGCTTGTCGGGTTCCGAGCGGGCGGCTTCCAGCGCTTCGCGAAGCACGTAGAGGTCGTTGGCCGCGTCGCCAAGATCCTGGACGTGCCAGTCGTAGGCACTGAAGCGGGCCGCCGCGTCGTCGGAATACGTGAGGTCGGTGGATCCGTCGATCGTGATCCGGTTGTCGTCATAGATCGCGATCAACTTCCCGAGGCGCAGGTGCCCGGCCAGCGAGCCGGCCTCGTGCGACGCTCCCTCCATGAGGTCGCCGTCGCTGCACACCACATACGTGAAGTGATCGACGATCGTGTGCGACGGTCGATTGTAGACGGCGCCCAGGTGAGCCTCCGCCATCGCCATCCCGACCGCCGTCATGAGCCCCTGCCCGAGTGGCCCGGTGGTGGTCTCGACACCTGCCGTCAGCCCATGCTCGGGATGCCCCGGCGTCCGGCTGTCCCACTGGCGGAAGTTACGGATTTCTTCCAGCGAAAGATCGTACCCGCTGAGATGCAGCATCCCGTACAGGAGCATGGATGCGTGTCCGGCCGACAGTACGAAGCGATCCCGGTCGAGCCAGCTCGGATTGCGCGGATTGTAGCGCATCTCGCGGCTGAGCACGTAGGCAACGGGGGCCAGGGCCATCGGCGCGCCGGGGTGTCCCGATTCGGCCTCCTGAATGGCATCGATGGCGAGGGTTCGGATCGTCTGGATGGAGAGTTCTTCTACGGACATTCCCTCGAGGGAAACCGTGTCACGAATCTCCTCGGCCCGGGTCTCGGGTGCGGGGGTCTTCATGCCTGTCTTCGTTTCTCGTGTAATCGGTCAGAATGCGGGGTGTCCGGGCGGCCGGACGCTCGACGCCCCCACGATACCACGGGCGAGAGCGGTGCGCACCTCCCCCCCGGGACCGCGCCGGGACTCCCGGTGAGCCCGACGCGAGAGTAGGTTTCCGACCCGTGGCAGAAGCCCTTTTGGCACGACTGTTGTCGGGCCCACACATTGAAGATCGGCGGTCTACCGGCTGGCTCAGCTGGGAGCTCGCCCGGGAGACAGCGACTCGATCGGCGGGGGAACCGTGACCGGCAACAAGCGGACAGGCACCATGCGGCCCGACGTGACCCTGCTGGTATCCGAGGATCTCCATTGGTTCAACGAAGGACGGCACTACCGGCTCTGGCGGAAGTTGGGTAGTCACGTCATCGATCCTGGCGACGGTCCGGGCGTCCTCTTCGCGGTGTGGGCTCCGGCAGCCCGGGCGGTTCAGGTGGTCGGCGACTTCAACGACTGGGACGGGGGCGGCTACGCCCTGGAAGCACGCGGTGACTCGGGAATCTGGGAAGGTTTCGTTTCGGGCCTCGGACTCGGCGAAGGCTACAAGTTCCGGATCAGGGGAGGTGACGGAGTGTGGCGGGACAAGGCCGACCCGATGGCCCGGGCGGCCGAGCTTCCACCGGCGACGGGATCCGTGGTCTGGGAGGACGACTACGAGTGGGGGGACGGCGGGTGGATGCAGGCCCTGGGCGTCCACAACGCGCTGGACCGGCCGATCGCCATCTACGAGATGCACCTCGGTTCCTGGATGCGGCCTCCGGGCGGGGGTTTCCATTCGTACCGGGAGACGGCTCCCCGGCTTGCCGACCACGTCCAGCGGACGGGTTTCACGCACGTGGAGATGATGCCGGTCACGGAGCATCCGTTCTTCGGTTCCTGGGGTTACCAGACCACAGGGTACTTCGCTCCGACCGCCCGTTACGGATCGCCAGCCGACCTCAAGTTCCTGGTGGACTACCTTCACGGCCGTGGCATCGGAGTGATCTTCGACTGGGTGCCGAGTCATTTCCCCGGCGACGACCACGGCCTCGCATTGTTCGACGGCACACACCTGTACGAGCACGAGGACCCGAGGCTCGGGTTTCACCCCGATTGGAGCAGCTGGATCTTCAACTACGGACGGCACGAGGTTCGAAGCTTCCTGGTCAGCAGCGCGCTGTACTGGTTGGAGGAGTTCCACGCCGACGGCCTCCGCGTGGATGCGGTGGCCTCCATGCTGTACCGGGACTACTCGCGCAAGGCCGGCGAGTGGATTCCGAACGTGTTTGGCGGTCGCGAGAACCTCGAAGCCATCGAATTCCTCAAGGAGTTGAACCGGGAGGTGTACCGCAGCCACCCGGGAGCACAGACCTATGCCGAGGAATCCACGGCGTGGCCCGGGGTGTCTCACCCCGTCGACGTCGGAGGCCTGGGCTTCGGACTCAAGTGGGACATGGGGTGGATGAACGACACTCTGCGCTACATGGCGCTGGATCCCATCCACCGGCAGTGGCATCACCACCATCTAACCTTCCGCCATCTGTACGCGTTTTCCGAGAACTTTGTGCTCCCCTTCTCGCACGATGAAGTCGTGCATGGCAAAGGGTCGATGTGGGGGCGGATGGCAGGGGACCAGTGGCAGAAGTTTGCGAACCTCCGGGTGCTCTACGGCTGCATGTACGCTCAGCCCGGAAAGAAGTTGATGTTCATGGGGGCGGAACTGGCGCAGCGGGCGGAGTGGGATCACGAGTGGGAGATCGAGTGGGGGCGACTCTCCGATCCGATGCACGCCGGAATCCTGAGCTGGGTGGCGGACCTGAACCGGCTGTATCGGAATGAGCCGGCGATGTACGAACTCGACTGTGACAGCGCCGGGTTCGAATGGGTGGCCCCCGACGATCACCTGCAGAACGTCCTCTCCTTCATACGGCGCCGGCGCGACGGGTCCGGCTCGATGCTGATCGTCTGCAACTTCTCGCCCTTGCCCAGGGCGGGCTACCGGGTCGGCGTACCGGTCGGGGGACGGTGGATCGAACGTCTGAACAGCGACGCGAAGACCTACGGCGGCTCGGGGATCGGAAACCTGGGGGTCGTGGTGGCCGATGACATCCCGCTCCACGGCCGCGATTGGTCGCTGGACCTCACGCTACCACCCCTTTCGGTGGTCTACTTCCAGGCCGAGGCTCCGGTCGGTGAGTGAAGTCAGCGTCTGCGTTCACGCGCATTTCTATCAGCCACCGAGGGAGAATCCGTGGTTGGAGGAAGTGGAAACCGAGCCCTCCGCCAGTCCGGCTCACGACTGGAACGAGAGGATCACCGCCGAGTGCTACGCCCCGAATGGAGCGGCCCGCATCGTCGATTCGAATGGGAAGATCGAGTCGATCCGGAACAACTATGCATCGATCAGCTTCAACTTCGGGCCTACCATCCTGGGATGGATGGAGTCGAAGGCCCCGGCGACGTATTCGGCGATTCTCGAAGCCGATGCCGAGAGCATGCAGCGGTTCGAGGGGCATGGTTCGGCCCTCGCCCAACCCTACAACCATATGATCATGCCCCTTGCCAGCGCTCGGGACAGGCGCACCCAGGTGTCGTGGGGGATCGCCGACTTTCGGCGGAGGTTCGGACGCGCTCCCGAGGGGATGTGGCTTCCTGAGACGGCCGTCGACCTGGATACCCTGGAGGCTCTGGCCGAGAACGACATCCGGTTCACGGTTCTCGCTCCTCACCAGGCGGCGCGTGTCAGACCGCCAGGGGCGGATTGGCAGGAGGTGGGTCAAGAGGGGCCGGATACGACGGTCTCCTATCGCCAGGTCCTGCCGTCGGGACGAGAGATTGCGCTCTTCTTCTATGATGGGGCGACCTCCCGGGCCGTGGCCTTCGAGAAGCTCCTCGATGAGGGGGAATCGTTCGCCGCCCGCCTGCTCGATCTCGCACGATCCCAAGGGGAGGCCGGCGCGGGCCTCGTTCACATCGCCACGGACGGCGAGACGTACGGGCACCATCACGGGCATGGGGACATGGCGTTGGCGGTGGCGCTCGGCCGCATCGAACAGGAGCCGGGAGTCCGCCTTAGCAACTACGCCCTCTACCTGGCCGAGCACCCACCTGAGCACGACGTCCAGATCCAAGAGGACACGGCCTGGAGTTGTGCGCACGGAGTGGAACGGTGGCGCTCGGATTGTGGTTGCTCCACGGGCGGAGAGGATGACTGGAACCAGGCCTGGCGAGCTCCCCTGCGTGATTCCCTTGGCGCCCTGTCGGGTGACCTGGATCGGCTGTTCGAGGATGAGGGCGGCCGTGTCCTCCACGATCCGTGGAGAGCTCGCGACACCTACATGGTGGCAGTCCTCGGATCGGATACCGAGAGGCAGGGCTACCTCGACACCTGGTGCAGAAGCGACGGTGTCGAAGACAGGAAGCTGGCGATTCACCTGCTGGAGATGCAGCGTTGCGCGATGCTCATGTTCACGAGTTGTGGTTGGTTCTTCAACGACCTCGCCGGGATCGAAACGAGGCAAATCCTCCGCTACGCCGCCCGGGCCCTCGACCTGGCGGATTCGGTCGGGGCGGAAGGGATTCGACAGTCATTCCTGGGAGCTCTTTCCGAGGCCCGGGCGAACGGGCCTGAAGGGCGAGATGGCCGGACGGTCTTTATCGACGAGACCGAAGCGGCCCGGATTTCCGCGTCCGACATAGCCGCCGACTGGGTCGCCCGACGGTTGGCTGACGTCCCGGAGGCCGATTACTCGGTCTGGCGTGCAGCAGGGAAGTGGGCGACGGCGGCGGTCCAGGATGCGAGGGCAGCGGCAGTTGCGGTGCAGGTCACGGACCAGAGAACCGGAGATCGCAGCGCGTTCCGGTGTCGTGGTCTGGCTCGCGGAGCGACAGACATCCGGGTTCGTATCGAGGCGCAGGGACTCGGCGGTGGAGATCGATCGGCGCATCGAGAGTTCGCCGACCTTCTCCCGGATACGCGCGCCGCGATCGAAGGGCTGGACCGATCCGCCGCAGGGCGAAGCCGGGAGGGGGAAGTGATCGTCTCGAGCCTGCGTAGCGCGATGGAGGCTCTCACCGGGGCGACCGAAAGAGCGGAGCGGGAGCGCGTTCTGTCCGAATTGCTGAATCTGCTCGCCCTGGCCGAGGCGGACGCGATCGAGCTTCCGCTCTGGGAATTGCAGAACCGGTGGTGGCGGGCGACCAGGAACGGAGCCTGGACGGGGGGTGAGTCCGAGGAAGCCGTGGCTCGCTATCTGGGATTCCTCGGCCGCTCGCCGTCGTGAGAGACGGCGTTTACCGGGTCGTTTCCCTTTCGCCTCTGCGGAACAGGATTCGATTCGTGGCGTCCATCACGGCCGCGGCCGCGGCGGCTACGTGCGTCGTCCGGACGGGGACGGCCCCGATGTAACGTTGGCCTTCCACATCCGGGTCCCGCAGGGCCACGAGAATCACGTCTGCATCGAACGCGTGCATCAACTTCACTCCCACGAAACGAAAAGGTGGCGTGCCCGTGACCTCGCGGATCGCGTCGAGCGTGGCCAGCGCCGCCAGGCGGATCTCGATGGTCTCGGTGCCGATTCCCTCGGCTTCGGCCACGTACGAGCGGTCCTCGAAGTCCACCTCGACCGTGACGCGCACACGCGAGCCCGGCTGCCGCTCGGCATGCGCCGCGACAAACCTGACCCTCGCCTCAGCAGTCGACGACCCCTGCGTCTGGTCCGGCGCTTCCTGTGCGGTCAACGATACTCCTTGCCGTGTCCGTAGGAGGGTACGCTTCCAGGCCTGGTAGCCCGGGGACGAACCACCGGCGCACCATACCGCGCAATCCGGCGTCGCGCCATACAGGCCGCCGATGTCCGCTCCGCGAAGGGCTTCACGCGGGCTGGCGACGACCTCGATACGGGAACACATTGAACACATGACGCATGCCGAATCGCCGTCCCGAAGGCCGACTCTATTCGCTGCTGGCATCTCCGCTCGACAGGCCGGAGAGGTCCTGATCCTGGACGAAGAGGAGTCGCGCCACGTCCGCGCGCTCAGGTTGGCTCCCGGCTCGAGTATCCGACTGACCGACGGCGCCGGGACCCTCTGGGACGCCCGGCTGACATCTGGGAGCGGCCGGACTGCGGAGTGCGTTCTGGATGCGCGATCAGTCCCGGCCCCTGCGCTCCCGGTAGAGCTCGCTTTTGGCGTCGGCAACAAGGCGCACGTGATGTGGCTGGTCGAGAAGGCCACGGAGATGGGCGTCAGACGCCTGGTTCCGGTGGAATCCGAACGGACTCGCTCCGTGGCGGACGCTGGCCGGTCCCCGGCTTTCTGGAACAAGGCTAGGCGGCGGGCGGTCTCGGCCATGAAGCAGAGCGGCGGAGCATGGCTTCCAGAGTTCGAGCCGCCTCGCCCGCTGGACGACTACACGGCCCGGCAAACCGGGTCGGGCGATCGTATTCCGGATGCCCCGGAGCTACTCGTTCGCCTCGACGGTACGGGCGGCGGGCTCCGGGGTGTCCTGGCACCGTGGGCCGGCGTACCACCGGTTGGCATTCTCGTCGGACCCGAA
>CAYWLF010000113.1:2506-7412 GCA_964458875.1 uncultured Gemmatimonadota bacterium | reverse complement strand
CCGAGGCCGAGATCCCGGATGATGGGAGCGTGCACTTGAGCGGCCCGGTGCGAGCCGGTGTCGAACTTGAAGCCGGGGAACAGGTCCTCGGTAGACGCTGCGCCCCCGACTCTGTCCCGCTGCTCGAGGACAAGCACGCGCAACCCGCTCCGGGCCAGGTAGGCGCTCGCTACCAGCCCGTTGTGTCCCGCGCCGATCACGATGGCATCGTAGGAGTCGCTCATCGGGAGCCGCCCTTCAGGATCTCGAGGGCTGCCAGCCGCCCGGGTCCTCCGCAGATCCCGCCTCCCGGGTGCGTCCCCGATCCGCACAGGTATAAGCCTCGGACCGGCGTCCTGTAGTTGGCCCACCGCGGGGCCGGCCTCAGGAAGAACAGCTGCTGCAGGGACAGCTCACCATGGAAGATGTTGCCACCGGTGAGGCCGAACTCGTCCTCCATGTCCTGGGGAGTCACGACCTGTCGGTGGATGATCGCGCTGCGCAGGTTAGGCGCGTACTCGCTCAGCGTATCGACTACCGTGTCTCCGAAAGCCTCCCTCTTCTCGTCGTTCCAGCCGCCGTTGAGTGCGTACGGTGCGTACTGGACGAAGCAGGACATCACGTGCTTTCCTGGCGGAGCCATCCCCGGGTCGATGAGGGACGGGATGATCACGTCCATGTACGGACGCCTCGAGAATTCGCCGTACTTGGCGTCGTCGTATGCGCGCTCGAGGTAGTCCTGGCTCGGGCTGACCGATATCGCGCCTCGCAGATGATCTCCATCTCCCGGGAGGCTCGTGAAGTTCGGCAGCTCGCCAAGGGCCAGGTTGACCTTTCCGGATGACCCGACGCTGCGGTAGCGCCGGATCGAGCGCACGAAGTCCGGTGGTAGATCGGATTCGTCCACCAGGCTCAGGAACGTGCGCCGCGGGTCGAGGCCTGAGACCACGGTTGAAGCCCTGATTTCCTCCCCGTCCTCCATCGCCACGCCCACCGCTCGCCCGCCACGGACGATGACCTGCCCGACCGACGCGTTCTCGCGGATCGTAACTCCCAGCTCCCGCGCTGCCGACGCAATGGACTCGGCCAGCGCCCCGGTCCCTCCCCGCGCGAACCCCCATGCCCGGAATGCCCCGTCGATCTCGCCCATGTAGTGGTGGAGCTGTACATAGGCGGTTCCCGGAGAACGCGGTCCGAGGAAGGTGCCTATGATTCCACTCGCGGACATGGTGGCTTTGAGAGGATCGGTCTCGAACCACTCGTCCAGGAAATCGGCAGAGCTCATGGTCATGAGCTTGTACAGCATGAAGAAGTCCGCTTCGCCCAGGTCGCGGAGGTGCTTGCCGAGCCGGAGCATCCCCCGGAGGTCCTTTGGACTCATGGACGTGGGATCCGGCGGCACCATGGACAGGATGGGTTTTACAGCCAACGCCATTCGATACATGAGCTGGCCGAACCGGTCGTACGCATCGGCGTCCAGCGGAGAGTGCCGGTAGATTTCGCGACGAGTCTGGTCGTGATCCGCCCATCGAACCAGGCGGTCCCCGTCGGGAAGCGGAGTGAACGTGCTCTCCAGCGGAAGGATCTCCAGGCCGTGACGTGGAAGCTGCAACTCCCGGATGATCTCCGGACGAAGGAGACTGACCACGTAGGACAGAACCGAAAACTTGAAGCCGGGAAAGACCTCCTCGGTGACCGTCGAGCCGCCGACGAGGTGTCGCCGTTCCAGCACGAGCACGTTCCGCCCCGCGCGCGCCAGGTACGCGGCGGTCGTCAGCCCGTTATGTCCGCCGCCGATCACGATGGCGTCGTATGCGGCTTCTCGCCCCACTATTACCCCCTCTTTCGCGGCGGATCGAAGAACGGCGTTTCGACGACTGTGGCAGAGGCTCGGAGACGTTGATGCTCTACCGTCACCTCCATCTCCAGGGCGGTTCCGGGGACGCCGGCGGACCCACGGAGATGAACCAGCGCGATGTACTTCTTGAGAAGGGGAGACCAGCACCCGCTCGTCGCATAGCCGACCTGGCTGCGACCGTCGTACACGGGAACGCTCGTGCGCCACGAGGCGGATGGGACCATGGGAGGCAGGCCGACGGTGCCATAGGCTTCCTCGAGCGAGACCCAGTCGATCTCAAGTCCCCGGAGCTGCCATTCCAGCCCGGTCTCGGCCTGGCGAGCCAGCGCATTCCGGCCGACGAAGCGTTCCTTGCCGAGGTCCACCGTCCACGCCAGGCCCAGCTCAAGTGGCGTGGATTTTTGTTCCTCGAGAAGAGCCTGATGCGTGGGAACGTAATCCACCGTTACGAGGATCAGTCCCGCTTCGATTCGTGCCATGTCCAGGGCCATCAGCCCGGTCGGAGCGATTCCGTACGACCGGCCGGCCTCCATCAGGGTGTCCCACAGGGGAATCGCCTTCTCGGCATCCACCCAGATTTCGTATCCCAGGTCACCCGTGTACCCGGTCCGAGACACGGAAACCTGGATTCCGCCCAACTCCATGTCCATCACTCCAAAGAAGCCGAGACCGTCGATGCCCGGTGCCGAGACGGCATCCAGGATCTTCCGGGAATTGGGGCCCTGGAGTGCCAGCGCTGCCGTCGAATCCGACGTGTCCTCGAATGACACGTCCATCCCGGCGGCGTTGTCGTGGAACCACAGAAGGCTCGGATCCGCGGACGTGAGGCGGAAGACGTTCTCGTCCAGTCGGGCGAGGGTGCCGTCATCGATCACCTTTCCGTCGCCGTCACACCAGGGCGTGTACATCACCCGGCCGACACGGCACTTGCTGACATTCCTCGTAACGAGGCGATCCAGGAAGCGGACGGCGTCGGGGCCCCGGATCAGATACTTGTACAGGGGAGACACATCGATGAGGCCCGCGGCGTTCCGGATGGCCCAGTACTCCCTGTCGTGATACAGGTCGTACGAACCGGCAGCCAGGTAGCCCGCCCAGGGGCGCCAATTGCTGGCTCGGCACAATGCAGAGGTTCGCTCGTGGAAAGGCGTCCCGGGCAGCCTGTAGGTAGGAGTAATGGCTCCCCCCTTTGCTCTTTTACGCCGGCCGGCCGATAGTCGGAAGATCACCGATCGTCTAGTCATACAGAGGCGCGGGCGCTGCGGCAATATGTTCGGCCGTCGGGTGCCGAATGTCCTGTGTCGGAGACTCGATTAAGGCTGTCGGAGGCCCAGGTCCGCGCGGGAGCGTGCCACCACGACTTGCTGGAGGGGCTCAGAGGACGGCACATTCAACATCACGGTGTCACCGAGTCTTGAGTAGCGGCCCGAAAGAGACCTCGATCCATGGATGTGCGAGACCTGCGCCGGACCAGCGACGACAGCTTCGCCGGGGCGATCCGGATGGCGCTTGGCGCGCTGTTCTTGATGACGGGCGTCATGAAGTTGGCGGTGCCCATGCTGGCTGACGCCTTCTCGGGACAACTCGTCGCCTCCGGGATACCGCTGATCTGGCTGATGGTATGGGTCGTACCCATCGTCGAAATCACCGCCGGCCTGGGCTTGCTGGTCGGAGCCTTCACGCGCGTGGTGGCCCTGATCGTCATTGGTATCATGTCGGTCGCCTCCTACGTCCATCTGGTCGTGGACGACCCTTCCAAGTTCCCGCTTCAGCCGAATGAGCCGGTGGTTCCGCTGGCGGTCATGGCGATGTGCGCATATCTGCTCTGGCGCGGGGGGGGGAGCGGCAGCGTGGACCTCAGGGACGTTCCGCGGACCGGCTGACTCTTGGCGCGGCCGGTGTTAGATTCCGACCTCGCCAGCAGCCCGACACTCGACTTCCACGGAGCCGGTTCCCGATGGCAGACAATCCCTCTCGCCCCGCTGCTCCGCAGGTGCAGATCAACGCCAGCGACGAAGTCGCGCGGGGTCGGTACAGCAACAACATGCTTGTTACGCACACCCGCGAGGAGTTCATCCTGGACTTCCTGCTCAGCGCACCGAACGGCACACAGTTGGTGTCCCGGGTGATGGTGAGTCCGGGGCACATGAAGCGCATTCTCTCGGCCCTCGTCGACAATATGCAGAAGTACGAGGCCAACTTCGGCGAAGTGGTGACACCCGAGGGTGGCCACCCCCAGTTCCACTGACGACCATGCGAGTTCGCGTCTACATCGCGATGAGCCTGGACGGTTACATCGCCCCACCGGACGGATCGGTCGACTGGCTGGAGCCGTTCTTCGAAGAAGATTACGGCTACGAGTCCTTCATCCGGGAGATTTCCTGCGTGGTGATGGGCAGGATCACGTACGAGAAGGTACTCGACTTCGGCGAGTGGCCGTACCCCGATCACGACGTCTACGTGTTGAGCAGGTCACCAATCGATGGTCTGCCCGAACGGGCGTTGGCCTGGTCGGGAGTCCCCGGAGACCTGGTGAGCCACCTCGGCGAAGAGGACCGGGCGGGTGACTGCTGGCTGATCGGCGGAGGGCAGACCATCCGCGAGTTCGAGCGAGTGGGGGCGATCGATGAGTACGAGGTGTTCGTGATGCCGACCCTTCTCGGGGCTGGTATTCGCCTGTTTCCAACGCCTTTCCCGGCGAGAACGCTGCAGCTCGACAGTGTGACGGCATGGGAGAACGGCGTCGTTCGCCTGCTGTATGGGCGGACCGTCCAGGGCGAGCAGGACCCACCGACGGACGGGAACGAGTGATGATACCTGACGGTGCAGCTCTGCTGGTGATCGACGTGCAGAAGGGCTTTGACACGCCCGGCTGGGGCCCGCGCAACAACCCCGGGGCCGAGAGCACGGTGGAGAAGCTCCTGGGGGCGTGGAGATTCGCCGGCTGGCCGGTGGTGCACGCGCAGCATGTGTCGGTGGAGCCCGGGTCTGTGCTCGGGCCGGGTCAACCGGGGGTGGAGATCAAGCCGGAAGCCGCCCCGAGGGAAGGGGAGCCGCTGTTTCAGAAGA
>CAYWLF010000113.1:0-2406 GCA_964458875.1 uncultured Gemmatimonadota bacterium | reverse complement strand
GTGGAGATCAAGCCGGAAGCCGCCCCGAGGGAAGGGGAGCCGCTGTTTCAGAAGAGCGTCAACAGCGCCTTCATTGGCACGGGCCTCGAGGAGCACTTGAGGACGGAAGGGATCGATACGCTGGTCATGGTGGGCTTGACTACCAGCCACTGCGTGTCCACGACGGCCCGGATGGCGGGCAACCTGGGCTTCCGGACGTTCGTGGTAGAGGATGCCACCGCTACGTTCGACCGCCGGGGCCCCGATGGGGTTCTGCATCCCGCCGCGCTCGTGCATGCCGTCTCGTTGGCCAATCTGCACGGCGAGTTCGCCGTGGTGGTGCATTCCGATGATGTCCTGGCGGCGCTCGAGCCTTCCAACTCCTGATGAGACTTCACAAACAAGGTTAGAATATGTGTCGTAATATCAAACCATTATTCAATTTCACTCCACAGGCAACGCGCGATGAAGTTCGGGCCGCATCGCTCCAGTTCGTGCGCAAAGTGAGCGGGTACCCGAAGCCGTCGCAGGCCAACCAGAAGGCGTTCGACCGTGCTGTGAGCGGGGTGTCAGAGGTCGTTCAGGATTTGCTGGACTCGCTCGTGACCCGGGCTCCACCCAGGGACCGTGAAGTGGAGGCCGCGAAGGCCCGGGTCCGCGCGAGCAAGAGGTACGAAACACAAGCCATTTCCGGACGAGGAGAGTGATCGATGGATCTCGGCGCATTTTCCGTGAGCCTGACCGTGAAGGACCTGCAGGTTTCCAGGGAGTTCTATGAGAAGCTCGGCTTCGAGGTGACGGGCGGGGCCGAGGAGCACAACTACCTCATCCTCGTGAACAGCGGAACGGTAATCGGCCTGTTCCAGGGCATGTTCGAGAAGAACATCCTCACGTTCAACCCGGGGCTCTCGGGGCCCGAGCTGGAGCCCATGGAGGAGTTCACGGACGTGAGGGAGATCCAGCGTACTCTGAAGGCGCATGGAATGGAACTCACCGAGGAGGCGGACGAGAGCACGAGCGGCCCGGCCCACATTGCCTTTCTCGATCCGGACGGGAATCCGATCCTCATCGATCAGTTCTTCTAGGCAACAGCGGAGGTGAAGTGGCGGAGGTGACGACGTTTCGTATCGCAGCCGTGCAGGCGAGTTCGGTGTTCCTCGACCTCGAGGCGTCCCTGGAGAAGGCCTGCCGGTTGATCCGCGAGGCCGCGGCAGAGGGGGCTCGGCTCGTGGTGTTTCCGGAGGCCTTTCTGCCGGGCTATCCGGTGTGGGTGTGGTTCATGCCGGGCGGCCACACGCATCCGCTGCGTGAACTGTACTCGGAGCTGCACGCGAACTCGATTTCGGTGCCGGGCCCCGAGACAGAGGTCCTCGGGGCCGTCGCGGCGGAGTGCGAGATCACAGTGGCCATCGGGGTGAACGAGCGGAACTCCGAGTCCAGTGACACCACGCTGTTCAATACACTGCTCTACATAGGACCGGACGGCTCGGTCCTCGGTCGCCACCGCAAGCTGGTACCGACGACGGCCGAGAAGCTCATTTGGGGCAGGGGGGATGGGAGCGATCTGGAAGTCTACGACCTGCCGTTCGGCCGCCTCGGCGGGCTCATCTGTTGGGAGAACTACATGCCCCTGGCCCGGTACGCGCTGACCTCCTGGGGCGCCCAGATTCACGCGGCGCCGACGTGGGACCGGGGTGAGCCGTGGCAGTCCACCATGCGGCACGTCGCGAAGGAGGGGCGCGTATTCGTGCTCGGCAGTTGCCAGGCTTTCCACAAGGACGACATTCCGGAGCGATTCACCTTCAAGGAGAAATACCTGGCCGGTGTGGAGGGATGGCTGAATCCGGGCGGAACGGTGATCGTGGATCCCGACGGCAAGATCGTGGCTGGACCGGCCGCCGAGGAGGAGACGATCCTGTACGCTGACGTCCGGGCGGACCAACTGATAGGCCCTCGCTGGCAGATCGACGTGGCCGGCAACTACGCACGCCCGGACGTGTTCGAGCTTCGCGTGCACCGACGCGCGACGCCCGGGCTCACGGTCGTCGAGGCGGTTGCCGACACGGTCGAGGATCAGGACCCGGCCGTCGGTCGCGAGTGACCCGGGCTCCCGGCGAAGGAACTCGGCCGGGGCCACCGTTTAGGTCAGGTCATGCGAGCGCGTGATCTGAGCCGACTCCGGTCGTTTGCGATGGCGGTCCTGCTGGTATCGCTGTCGCCAGCGGTGCCGCGCCCCCTTGCCGCTCAGGGCGGGGCGCCACCCGCGTCCACTCGGCCCGAGAATCCGTCTGCGGATTCGATCGCCACCGATCCGGTCGGGCCGCCGACTCCGCCGTTGTTTCTTCCAGATCGGATGGAGCGTTTGCTCGGACGGGCCGAGGGCATGACCGCGCAGATCCTCACCGCCGTAGGTGGCGGCCACGAGAT
>CAYWLF010000112.1:0-7416 GCA_964458875.1 uncultured Gemmatimonadota bacterium | reverse complement strand
AGCGACAGGCGCTGGCTAACGTGATGATGCTGACCCTCGACGGCGTTCCGATTCGCGAACTCGTTACGGCTCGCGAGGGCTACGGACCGGTCGAGATCCGGCGCAGCGAACAGAACCGCACCGTGCAGGTCCTTGCCGACGTTCGCGGTGGAGGCATCGCGTCGGCCGTGGAGTCCATCGAGGCTGCAGTAGCGGACGTCCAGCTTCCCGCACTCACGGCGCTGAGGGTGGGAGGCGAAAACGAGGAGATGCGGGAGAGCTTCCGCTCGCTCTTGTTCGCATTCGGGCTTGCCCTGTTCCTCGTGTTCCTGATCATGGCGGCGAAGTTCGAATCTCTCGTGCAGCCTATCGTAGTCCTGGTCTCGGTGCCGCTGGCGGCGATCGGAGCCGTGGCCGCACTGGCACTGGCTCGGGACGGCCTGAACGCCATGAGCGGAATTGGCCTCGTGATCCTCATCGGGATCGTGGTGAACGACGCCATCATCAAGGTGGACTTCATCAACCAAAAGCGGGCCGAAGGAGCCGCGAAGAGGCACGCTATCCTCGAGGCGGGGCGCCTCCGCCTGCGGCCCATCGTCATGACCACGATCACGACCGTGTTCGGACTCCTCCCGATGGCCCTCGGCTGGGGCGCCGGTGCGGACCTAAGGGCCCCGCTGGCAGTAGCGGTGATCGGAGGTCTGATCTCGGCGACATTCCTGACCCTCATCGTGGTTCCCGTGGTGTATTCCTTGTTGGTCTCACCGGCCGAGTCGGTTCGGCCTGTGACCTCGGGCGGATCCGGGGGACGCGAATCGAGGGTATCGCTCTCGGAGGCGACCCTCGGGTCGCCGTTGACGGACAGTTGATGGCATATCGGGAGGTTGTGAACGCCCGCCGGTTCGCGGGCGGTGACGAGGGAGGCGGAGAGTGATTGATCTGTCCATCAAGCGACCGGTGGCGACGGCGGCGATCTATGTCGCGCTGGTGGCCCTCGGGGCTTACAGCTTCCGCCTGATTCCGGTGGAGCTGCTGCCCGACGTCGATTACCCCAGGCTGACGGTCAGGGCGACGTGGGGGGGCGCGTCTCCGGAGGCCATGGAGGCGTTCGTAACCTCTTCACTGGAGGCCTCCGCTCAGCAGGTCAAGGGCGTTCGAAAGATCACATCTACGTCCAGGGCGGATCCGAGGGGGACGGGCTCCAGCGCGGAGATCGAAATCGAATTCGATCGCGATGTCCGCATGGATTTCGCGCAGCTGGACCTCAGTGAGCGCTTTGCCGCGTTGCGGGATGAACTGCCGCCTGCCGTGTATCCGCAGATCGAACCGTACGTGCCGCGCGAGTTCTCGGACGAAGAGCAGCGCTTCCTGAGCTACCAGCTTCACGGACCGTACACGTTCAGCCGGCTTGCCGAGGTGGCCGAGGAGGAAATCGAGCCGGTCCTGTCATCGGTCGACGGGGTTGCCGGAGTGATGATCTGGGGCGATCAGGACCGCGAGGTAGCGATCGAGTTGGACCGACAGATGCTCGAGTCGCTGGATCTCAGGCCCGAGCAGGTCGAACAGCGCATCCGGGACCTCTCGACGCTTCGGGCTCCCGGCTCCCTGGTCCTGGAGGGGCGCCAGGTCACGCTGGCGGTGCGCACGAGGGTGCGGCGGGTCTCCGAACTCGAGGACCTGGTGATCCTGCAGCGTCCCGAGGGAGCCGTGCGTCTGCGCGACATCGGAACCATACGGGAACAGACGGCGGATGCGACGTCGTACTTCCGGATCAACGGACAGCCGACGATTTCGATCTTCGTGACCCGGGAGTCAGGCACTAACGCCGTTCGGGTCGCGGACGCGGTCAAGGCCGTGATCGGGCCCCTCGAGAGCCGCATGCCGCCCGGTGCGACCCTGGAGCTGGACGATGATCAGAGCAAGGAGATCCGCCAGCAGCTCACCGACCTGCGACTTCGGGCCGTGGCTGCGGCGATCGTCATCTTCGTGGTGCTCACGCTCTTCCTGCGATCGATGGGTGCGGTTCTCGTCGTGTTCGCCACCATCGGATTCAGCGTTCTCATTGCCGTCAACATGCTGTATCTCGGGGGGTTCTCCCTGAACGTCCTCACGCTGGCCGGGCTCGCCTGGGGCTTCGGCCTGATCGTGGACAACGGGATCGTGGTGCTCGAGAACGTGGAGCGACACTCCCATCTCGGGAAACCTCCGCGCCAGGCGGCGTCCGACGGCGCGCGGCAGGTCATGCTGCCCGTGATCGCGGCGACCGCAACGACCGCCATCGTGCTCGTGCCGTTCCTGTTCCTCCAGGGTGAGCTGCGGATTTACTACCTGCCGCTCGCCTTCGCCGTCGCCTTCTCGATCGTGGCCAGCCTGTTCGTGGCGTTCACGTTCGTGCCTACGATGGCGGGTCGCATTCAACACTGGAGGGCCCAGGTATACGGTGTGCCCAGCGGAACGACGCCGCCTGCGGCCGGAGCGGGAGAGGGCGGGCCTTCGGCCGGCGGTTCGGGGCCGCCCCCGACCGCCGGGTCTCGCGCCCCCGGTTACATCCGCGGCTACCGCAGCGTCCTGGGTTTCGCCCTCGACCACCCGATCCTGGTGACAGCGGTGTGCCTGGCGGCCCTCGGCGGAAGTTGGTCCCTGTTTGACAAGCATGTCACGAGGGGCATCAGGTGGTCCGCGTTCTGGGGTCAGGACACGTACATCAGCGTCCAGATCACATTTCCGCGCGGGGCGGGACTGGAACGGACCGACGAACTGGCCCGGGCGTTCGAAGAGAAGATCTCCACGCTTCCCGAGGTGAAGCGCTACGAGGCATGGGTCCAGCCTCAGTATGCCTTCATGCGGATCACTTTTCCCAAGGAGCTTGAGACGACGCAGGTGCCCGTGGCGATCAAGGAGCAAATGGTGGCGTACAGCTATCAGTTCTCCGGCGCCGACGTAAGGGTATACGGATACGGGCCGTCGTTCTATGGCGGAGGGAGCAGTCCCCCCAACTATTCGCTCAAGATTCTGGGCTACAACTACCTGCAGGTGCAGGATCTGGCGGACGACCTGGCCGCCCGGCTCGAGCGATTCAGCCGAATCCAGGACGTGGATCCGAACGCGAGCGGCCGGTGGTACGAGCGGGACAAGGAGTTCGAATACTACCTGGCTGTGGACCGTGAAGCCCTCGGTGCGCACGACCTGACGGTGGAGGAATTGCTGCGATTCGTTTCGGCCAACCTGCCCAGTGATCGTCCGCGCACACAGGTTCTGAGGGTCGGTGCGGAGGAGTTGCCCTTTGCCGTCAAGCTCGACGGGTACAGGGAGTTCGACCTGATCGACATGCGCCAACTCCGGGTTCCTTCCCAGAGCGGCAGGGAAGTGCGGCTGGCTGATGTGGCCCAGGTAGAAAGAAGAAACGTCCTGTCCCGCATCCTGCGAGAGGATCAGCAGTACCAGCGGACGGTCGCGTGGGAGTTCCGCGGTCCGCGGAAACTGGGTGACCTGATCCGGGACGCGGTGATCGACGCGACGACCCTGCCTCCGGGATACAAGATCGAGGAGGACGACCGCTGGGGGTGGGACGAGGAGGAGAAGACCCAGGTGTACCTCGCTGTGATCTTCGCCGTCCTCCTGATATACATGGTGACGGCTGCATTGTTCGAGTCGCTGGCCGCGCCGTTCATCATCCTCTTGACGCTACCGCTGGCCCTCATCGGTGTATTCCTGATCTTCTTCTACGCGGACGCGACGTTCACGCGCACCGCCTATATCGGCACGATCATGATGGCCGGCATCGTGGTCAACAACGCGATTCTCATCGTGTATCACATTGGCGAACTGCGGCAGAACATGCCGACTCGTGAGGCCATCCTGCAGGGAACGCTGGAACGCGTGCGCCCCATCCTGATGACCACGTTCACCACGGTCTTCGGGTTGCTTCCATTGGTTCTCTTCGCTCAATCGCAGGATGAAAACATCTGGAACTCACTGGCGCTGGCTACGATAGGCGGCTTGATCTCAAGTACTTTATTCGTACTTGTGGCCATCCCGGTAGCTTATCGATACCTGGTGGCAAGGAGGGCCTGAACCAGGACTGGGGGCGCTATGCGGTCTACCTCTCTCGCGGGACAGGCACGTCCCGTCCATCCAGCATCGATCGGCGCGGTGATTGCAGCTCTGAGCTGCTCAGTGTTGACCCTGGCCTGTACCGCCGGCGACGGCGCGGGCCTATCCTCGGCGGATCCTGGCGCGACGGTCACGGACTCGAGTGGCGTGGAGATCGTTGTCAACCGCGGCGCCGGCTGGGGACCGAACGAGGCTTGGCGCCTGGAGCCCGATCTTCAGGTCGGGGAACTCGATGGACCTCTGGCTTTCGGCCGCATCAATTGGGTGACGCCGGGGCCGGACGGCGGAATGCTCGTACTCGATGGTCAGTCGCACCTCGTGCACGTGTTCGACTCGGTTGGACGGCCGCTCCGGAGCTTCGGGGGCGAGGGGGACGGTCCGGGCGAGTTTCGGCGGCCGGGATCGGTCACGGCACTGGCCGACGGTCACCTCGCCATCGGGCAGGGGTTTCCGCCGGTCCTGCACTGGTTGACTCCCACCGGGGAGTACCTGCGTTCCACGCGTCTCCCGATCGCCAGGGACGAGGCCGGAACGCGCACCGCCGGATCGTTCGGTCTCTGGCAGGTGAACAGCGGGGGTAGAGTGTTCGTGCAGGTGCAGGTGATCGACCCGGGGGCTGACGACGGTGAGATGCCCGTTGTACTCGTGGAAGTCGATCCGGAGGCATCGATCCCACCGGACACCGTCGCTCGCTGGTCATGGAACGCCGGGATCGGCGACCAGGCCATTCGGGTGTTCGACCCGATCCCCACCTGGATGCCCCGGTCGGATGGAGTAGTGGTGTTGTCGCGGGGGGCTCCGTATGAGATCGAGTGGACCGACCCCTCCGAAGGCGTGGTCAGGATCGCGCGCCGGGCCATCGAACCCCCTGCGGTGACCTCGAGGTACCGGGAACTCGAAGTTTCCCGCATGCGCGAGGGGATGTCAGCGGGAGGGGCCCCCGACGACAGGATCGATGCGCTGATCGATCGAATGGAGTTCGAATCGACCGTACCTGATGTGCTTCGCGTCTGGGTGTCGGAGCCGGACGGAAGGCTGTGGATCGGAGTCCATGACGCGGATTTGTTCGAGACTGTGGAGACTGTGCCGCGGAGTGGTTGGGCGAACGCCCTCGACGTGTTCGAGCGCGATGGAACCTATCTCGGCCGGCTTCCGCTGCCCGAGGGCTTTTTGCTGAGGGTGGTTACCGAGGACGCGTTGTACGGGGTGTGGGAGGACGAGCTGGAGGTGCCTTTCGCCCGCCGCTACCGGGTGATCCGTCCGGCTGGCGACTGAGGGCCGGTCGGGGGCGATCCATCCAGATGCACCAAGGGGCGACCGCCAGACCTGACGGTCGCCCCTCGATGTAGTCGGCTAGACGACCTCCCGGAGGAGGATCAGCTGTCCGGCTGAATATTCGTGCGTCCCGAAGGTGACGTGGTTCCGCCGGCACGCCGTGTGATCTCGAGCCAGCCCTCGCGCTGCCCCTCGTCCCAGCACAGACCGCTGTAGCGGGAGCCATCGGAATCCCGCTTGGCCAGCGTGCAGCTGACCCAATAGTCGGGCCGGAGCTCCATGGCGAAGGAGAAGCTGTCGACCGGCACGTCACCGACCGTGGTGATGTTCTTCCACTGGTACTGGTTCGAGCCCATGACGAGCGAGCCCTGATTCTTCTTGGCCTGGACCTGCAGGACGACGCTTACTTCCTGCGCATCCTTGGTCACGTGGCGCACTCCCGCCGGAAGCTGCCCGATCGTGGTCCACATGCCAGCATAGTTGGCCACCGTCATGTCCTGCGCCTGCGCCTCCGGCGTCCCGACGAACATCAAGGCCAGAGCTGCCGCCAAAACAAACTTCTTCATCTGAAGGTCCTCCGCGTGAGGTCGTCTCGGGTGTCGATCCGAACACCGGAAAATATGCGTGCTGCGACGTTAGCGGACAACCGCTCGATCTGCAAGGCGTGCCGACGACCGGCTGGCGCGGAGCGGCCGGGGGGCTCCGACCCGCGGCCGGTTGCGGTCGGGCGGCCGGATCGTAGGTTTGACCCTCTTCGTTGAAGCCGGAGTGGCGGAACTGGCAGACGCGCCGGACTCAAAATCCGGTGGGAGCAATCCCTTGAGGGTTCGAGTCCCTCCTCCGGCATCGTTGACAGACAGCGACTTACAGACGTTGCAGAGTCCCACGGTTTTCCGCCCTGGATTTCTTGCCGACAGGTCTTGCCGACGACTCGCACGGCGGCGGGCGGGATGCGGCAACAGCGCCACAGTTGACAGACGGTTCTCAATTTGACGTTAATGGTGGACCCGAAGCCCTTGGGGCTTCACGATAAGGTGCTCCCCCCGCGCCGACCTCCGGCAAATGAAGCGCGCCCCCTCTTAGGAGGCAGTCTATGGTTCGTTTCGCCCCCCTCGTTCTCGTATTTGTTCTGTTTTCCCTGGCCTGCACGGATGAGCCCACGAGCCCCGTCGCGCTGAACGAAACCGCGCCAGCACCCGCGTTCAACTTCAACAACAACCCGGATGGAGGGAGCACGCACATCTATCGATACAATGGGAACTTCTTCTTCGTGATAGAAGATTCGGAAAGCCCGCTCGTCTCCCTCCACACAACGGCCCCCGTGTGTGGAGCCGGGATTCTCGAGCCGGTGGATATACAGCGTGTGCAGGAAAATCCGGATGACCCGATGTCCGGAAAGGTTCGACAGCTTCAGCTGGCGGACCCCATCAATATCTTCGTCGGTGACACTTCGCAGCCAGGCACGTGCTTCGGTATCAAGCTGTTGGCGTCGGGAACAGGCAAGCTGGTCGAGACCGATAACGACCGCTTCGCTGCGGGCGACAATGCGAACGCGTGGGGATTCGTTGCCAGTGGAGTTCTGTACAGTCCCAGCGGGCAGAAGGCTCATTACAGTGGCCACATTAAGTTCGCCGCGAACGACAATAAGTTCCACCGCGACCAGAAGTTCAATTTCAGATGGGCCGGCAACTGATCGGCGGTCGGAGTTTCGCATACTCGTAAGTGCCGAGCGCGGTGCTTGCGGGACCACGCAAGCGCCCGGTTCACGCCGGGCGCTTCGCTTTAACGGGCCGCACTCGCCGTTTGTGACGGTTCGTTCACGAGTGACTTGAGGTACTCGTCAGCGATGTCGGTGTACTCCATCGTCATCTGGATCGTGCTGTGACCCATCGCCTTCTGGACGTGGTGGACGTTCGCCTCGTCCGCGATCCGGGTGGTAGCTCGCCGGTGGCGCAGGTCGTGAGGCACGAACTCGGCCGGCAGTTTCACCCTTACCGAGGGCGCCACGAGCACCACCGTGGCCGATGTCCGATGCGGCACGAATACCGT
>CAYWLF010000111.1:0-7416 GCA_964458875.1 uncultured Gemmatimonadota bacterium | reverse complement strand
GATGATGCGGGCGGCGTATGCGGTGGCCGACCCGCTGGAATGAAAGTAGCGAGAGATCTGGCCCGGGCGGGCACAATATACTAGGCTGGATGTCGTTCAGCCGGATTGGCCCGGAACCCGAGACCGGAAGAAATAGAGATGTCCCTTTACACCTGCCCTACGTGCGGAATGAGCGTCGGCGTCATCACCTGCGGCAACTGCGGCGTGGAACTGGTTCACGAGACGCTGACGAAGGACGACGGCAGTTCGGTTCACGTCTCGAAGTGCCCGAACGGACACGGCATGATCAAGTCGCCGATGTGCTGCGGCACGGACATGACCTGCGCGATCTGATCGCAGTCTCCGGACGTCGGCATTATCACCACCAGCACCCCGGATGCCCTTCTCGTAGAGAGTAGCTGCTCTCGGTGAGAAGGGTAACCGCTCCCTATTCAGCCCTGAGCGCCTCCACGGGATCCACGTGCGTGGCCTTTCGCGCCGGGAAGTAGGTGGCGATCAAGCCGGAAAGCAGCAGGGCCACCGCCATCCCCCCGTACGTAGCCGGCTCGAACGGACTCACCCCGAACAGGAAGAACGAAACGCCTTTGGCCATCGCGAACGCCAGGCCCAGGCCGACCACGATTCCGATCGCTGCGAGGATCATCCCCTGCCGCATGATCATCCCGACCACGTCTCCGTCCCGCGCCCCGAGTGCCATCCGAATCCCCAGCTCCTGGCGACGCTGCGAGACCGAGTAGGCCATGACACCATACACTCCGGCCAACGCAAGCACGAGAGCGATCACCGCCACCACGCTCATGATCTTGGCCATGATCGTGTCGCCGCCGAGCGACTCGTCGATGATGTCCTTGAGGGGACGAATGCTGTAGGCCGGGATGTCCGAATCGACGGCCCGGACCTCAGCCCGGACGGGCTCGAACAGCGACTCCAGTGGAGCATCGGATTCCACCAGGTATGCCAGGTTCCTGCGCCCTACCTGGTAGACCGGCACGTAGACCATCGGGCGCTCACCCGGCGTCGCGGTCGCCACGCCGGTGTTCGCGGCCACCCCTACGACCTCGCTCGTGGTCTCGCCGAACACGATCTGCCGACCGATCGGCTCCTCGTCCGGCCAGTGGCGCTCGGCGAGCACCTCGTTGATCACGATCACGTCCAGGGCGCCCTCGCGATCCGATTCTTCGAGACCCCTGCCCCGCAGAATCCGGACGTCCATGGCGTCGAAATACCCGGGCGTGATCTCGAGCAGGTTCGTGACCTTGCGGTCCTGGTCGGTCTGCACATCGTCGCCGGGCAGCGTGTAGTAGGTGCTGTTGTTCCCCTGGGACGGAATGATCGAGGTCGATCCGACGGTATTCACCCCGGGAAGAGACTCCAGCCTGTCGGTGAGTTCCTGGTGGAACGCCGCGACCGAGACCTCGTCCGGGTACTGCTGCTCGGGAAGCGCGATTCGAAAGGCGAGCAGGTCGCTCTCGTCGAAGCCGCGGTCGGCGAGGCGCACATTGTAGAACGCCTGCACCAGCAGGGCCGAGGCCACCAGCAGCGCCAGGGCCAGGGCGACTTCGCCGATGACCAGTCCTTTGCGGAGACGTCCGCCGCGCGCCGCCGTCCCACCCCGGCCGCCCTCCTTGAGCGACGCCGCCGTGCTGCCCCGAGCTCCCTGGATCGCCGGCGCGAGGCCGACCAGAATCGCGCTCAGGATCACGATCGCCATCGTGAACATCAGGGCTCGGGAATCGAGAGCGATCTCGTTCACCCGAGGGAACCAGGAAGGCATCACCGAGACCAGCCACCGGATACCGAACAGCGCGACCACGACGCCCACCACGCCGCCGGCAAACGACAGGATGAGCGACTCGGTCAGGAAGTAGCGTATGATCCGTCCGCGCCCCGCTCCCAGGGCCGACCGGACCGCCATTTCCCTCTCACGTCCAACGGCGTGCGTGAGCAGGAGGTTGGCCACGTTCGCACAGGCGATGAGCAGCAGGAACATCACGGCGAGGCTCGAAATCGAGGTTCCGACCCGGAAACCCTCGTTGAAGATGTCCTCGTGGAGGGTCATGACTCTGGCCCCGTTCCCGGAGTTCGTTTCCGGGAAGTCGGTGGCGAGCTGGGCGGCGATCCGGTCCGTCTCGTCGGCGGCCTGCGCCCGGGTGAACCCTTCGTTCACGCGGGCCAGCACGCTAATGTAGTGGCTGTTGCGGGACTCCTCGCCCGTTATGGCGAACGGCACCCAGATGTCATCGAATACGGATTGATACCAGAAATCGGTCGGCATGACGCCGACGATCGTGTGGGGCTCCCCGTCCAGCAGGATGTTCGAGCCCAGTATCTCAGGATCCGCTCCGAACCGTCGCTGCCACAGTCCATGACTGATGAGAGCGACCTGGTCCCGCCCTTCGATTTCTTCCTCCTCCGTGAAGCCCCGTCCCAGCGCCGGTTGAACGCCCAGCACCCGGAGCCAGTTGGAGCTCAGACGCCGGCCCTGCGCCCGCTCAGGACGGTCCCCTTCGGACAGGTTGAACGAGGCGCCGCGAGACACGGCCACGTCCATGGCCTGGCTCTGCTCCCGGAAGTCGACGAAATCGGGAACCGAGAACGAGACCCACATCCACCCCCGGTCCTGGTTTGTCGTGTAGATGGAGAGCAGGTCTTGAGAGTCCGGGTATGGGAGCGGCCGAAGCATGAACACGTCGACGGCGGTGAAGATCGTAGTCACCGATCCGATGCCGACTCCGAGCGACAGGATCGCGATCACAATTAGAAGGCCACCGCGGCGCAGGGAACGGAAGCTGTACTTGATGTCCTGCCAGATCCTGTCCATGCCGAGGCTCGCAGCCGAGGGAAGTCGATGCACGACCCGAAGATACTACGGCCCGCGGCTGAGTGTGTTTCAGCCGATGCCGGTGCCTCTCGGCGGCACGCCTCCCGTCCAATCCTACACTGGTTGCAGAAGGTAGTCCGAACGGCTGACCCGGGCGCTAGCGGATCAACGAGCAGGAACACGCACCTAACTGATTATTCGTCAACGCTTTGTACGCTGCGCAATCGTCCATTCAGCTGGACTCGGCACGTTTCTTGTCCCTCTATACCCCTTCCGAGAGGCTGCACCCCCGTCGCGAAGAGGCAGGTAAAGCATGAAGAAGACAGCCATATTGGTACTCGCGCTCATGGCACTCAGCGCATGCGGCAGCGACCCGACAGACCCCTTGGCTCAGTTCGAACCCCAGATCGATAACTCGACCGACAACTTCCAGTTGCAGGCTTCAGACGTCACGGATGTTGGGACGCTCCTCCAATACTCCTGGGAGAACACCGGAACCCTGGCCTCGGTCGATCACTCCACGACGACGGCGGGCGGGGCCGCCGGACTCGTCATCAAAGACGCCTCTGGCACGACGGTGTACGACCAGGGCCTCGTGGCAAGCCTGAACGAGGATACATCTTCAGGATCAGCCGGTATCTGGACGATCACCGTCGCGTTGAGCGACTACAGCGGAACGCTGAATTTTAGGGTCCAGAAGAAATAGGACGGGGTGGATTCGCCGTCGGTCGCGAGAGCGGCTGGCGGCGCGCCTGCCTACTCCCTCGCCATCCTGTCCATCAGATCCTGCCAGCGGGGATCGCCGCGCAACGGATCGGAAGAGGGATCCGCGTTTATGCCCGCAAAGGTGCCCGGCTCCGTTTCGTAGCCCCGCTCGAGGTAGTCGAACGCCTGGTCCAGGTCGCCCAACGCCCCGTAAACCAGTCCGATTTCCTTCAGCGGGACTCCTGCCGTCTCGGCCAGTCTGACGTATTCAAGCGACCGCTCCCGGTCTCCCGCCTTCGCATACGCCCACGCCAGGCCCGCCGGGTAGTAGGGATCGTCCGGGTTCAACTCGATCGCCATACGGAACGACTCGATCGCACTCTCGGACTGGCCCTTGATGGTGTGAGCCATGCCGGCGTAATAGTGAGCGTCGGCCTCGTTGGGCTCCAGCTCGAGCAGCTTCCGCGATTCCTCGATCGTCTCGTCGTACTCCCGTACCCAGGCCAACCGGGCGACCAGGGCCCGCCGTAGACCCACCGACAGTGGGTCCAGCTGCACCGCGCGGCGCGCTTCGAGGACGGCTTCAACCGGTCGTCCGAGATCGAGCAGGATGGCGCTGTACTGCGCGTGCGCCTGTGCGCTTCCCGGATTGAGCTCCAGGACCCGCAGAACCTCCCGATTCGCCTCGCCCGGTCGCAGCTCGAGCCGGAGCAACTGCGCTCGCAGCAAACGCCCCTCGGCGAGATCCGGATCCAGTTCCAGAGCTCTGTCAAGAGCGGCACGCGCCTCGGGCAGTGCTTCCTCCTCGGACAGGTATCCCAGGTTGAACAACCGAAGATGCGTGTTCGCCAGCCCCGCATGCGCCAGGGCATAGGTAGAATCAGCCGCCGTCGCCTCCCAGTACAGTACCGCCGCCGCTTCCACACCGGCCCTTGTGCTTCCCCGATTGTCGAAGATGAATCGGCCGCGTACGTACAGGTCGTACGCCTCCAGGCTCTCGGTCGGCTGCTCCTCGAGTCGCTCCGTCACTTCAGGAGTGAGGGTTGCCTCGAGCGCGACGGCGATCTTCTTCGCGAGATCGCTCTGGATCGCGAACACGTTTGCCGCCGTGAGCTCCTCGTCGTACGTCTCCGCCCACAGGTGCTGGTCGGTGCTCGCGTCGATGAGCTGCACGTTCACGCGCACCCGGTCCCCGGACCGCTGAACACCGCCCTCCACCACCGTCGCCACATCAAGCTCGTCGGCGATCTCACGGATATTTCGGTTGACCCCCTTGTACTCCATGACCGACGTGCGCGAGATCACCTTGAGCGAGTCGATCTTGGCCAGTTGAGTCAGCAGGTCGTCGTGCATCCCCTCGGCGAAGTACTCATCCTCCTCCGAGGTCGTTCGGGTGGCGAACGGGAGTACGGCGACAGAGCGCAGATCTCGCGCCGCTTCGCCCTCGGCGACCGCTGACCCTGCCTCAGATGCCCTCGACCCTGCCCCGGGACCCAGCAGCATCCAGCCTGCGGCCAGGACGCCCCACAGCGCGAATGCTCCCACTCCGCCGACAATCGCGTTCTTCCAGGTGAACGGGGTGCTGCCTGAAGATCCTTGCAGCGGTGGGTTGTTCGATGCGGAGTCGTCCGGACCCGCCCCCTCGGGTGGCTCAGGACTGCGAACACCTTCCTGTACAAACGCCGTAGCCAGGACGATCGGAAGTCCGATTACCAGGAGAGCAAGGGCGAAAGCTGGAAACCACTCCGGGAGCCCGAAGTTCTGGCCCAGGACATCCACGACCTGCAGAGCCACCCACGCACCGACCGCGTAGATACCGAGTACCTGCCACAGCGAGCGGCGGTGTATTTCGTGGATGAGCTTCTTCATACCGGGCGCAATTCCATGTACTGGAGAACGGGTTCCTAGCGATGAACGCACAAAGCTCGCCCAAACACGGGGACGAGGCAATGAATGGCCTGTGGCCGACCCGGATCGAGGGACTGCCAGGTGACGGCCAGTTGACGACTCGGTGCGACCCTGCGAGCAGGCGAACAGAACAGGAAGGAGTCCAACATGCTGACCAGAAACTTCAAGCTCGCACTCGTGGCAGCTCTGTTTACTGCGGTCGGCGCGTGCGACGGCAATTCCCTGATGGGACCGGAGGAAGAGGCCGCCCAGGCCCCTGTTGCCCGCACGGCGTGCATGGCCGGGGGAGAAGTGGCGCGGCGAGCCGGATGCGCGGAGGACACGTGGTCGAACAGGGGAGATCCGTTTGATCCGTGGGAGGAAGACCTATCTCCGCGGGAGAAGTGGCCCAACTGAACGGCGGTGCCCAAGCTGGATTGCGGGCGGATCCGCGGCGGCTATTCCTTGATCGCGTATAGCCGCCCGTCCGTCCCGCCGACGTACACTACTCCGTCGGCCACGACAGGGGTCGAGAACACACCCCCGGTGACGTATCCCTCGATGGGCTCCGGTGTGAGTTCCCACAGACCCGCCCCGGTCCCTCGATCCACCGCGAAGAAACCGGCCCGCAGCTCGACCCCCTCGAAGTAGTAAGGCGAGGCGCTCAGGCCGCCGATGTAGACCACCCCTTCGGTAAGCAGGGGTGTACTCCAGGACCACCCGCCGGTCCCGAACTCCCAGCACGTCGCCCCGGTTTCCGCATTCAGTGCGAAGAGCTTCAGCGCATCCGAGCTGCCGATGTAGATGACGCCATTTCCCGATACCGGTGAAGACTCGACCCAGGATCCGTCCTCGTGGTCGTGCCGCCACACCTGCTCGCCGGTCTTGGCGTCGATCGCGAATACGGCGGCGGCGCGACTGCCAATGAACACTCTCCCGCCACCGACCGCAGGGGATCCCTGCACGACGCCACCCGTATCGAATCGCCAGGCCTGCTTCCCGTCCCGGGCACCAACCGCGTAGACGTGACCGTCCCAACTCCCGAAGAACACGTACCCGTCAGCCACGGCGGGGGTGGAGCGGACCTTCCCTTCCGTCTCGAACCTCCACCGTTCCTGCCCGGTTTCGTGGTCGACGGCGTAGAGGAAGCCATCCGCGCTCCCGATGTAGACGGCCCCCTCGTGGTAGCTGGGGCCTGAATGCAGGTAGTCGTACTCGTACGGCGGGTCGGTGGCTGGCAGCACCCGAGTCATCTCGGAGCTGCCCAGGTCGAATCGCCAGGCCTCGGCCCCGGAGTCGGCATCGAGCGCATAGAGGAATCCGTCGTCGCTCGCGAAGAGCACTTTCCCGCCCGTGATGTCCGCACCGGAACGGATGATCCCGCCCGTCTTGAACCTCCAGGTGACCTCCTGCTTGTCGGTATTGAAGGCATGGAAGGTCGAGTCGTCACCGCCGAAGTAGAGACTTCCCTCGTGGTGCTCCAGGGGCGCCCACAGTTGGCCTCCGATCTCATGACTCCAGAGCACGCTCCCGGATTGGGCGTGCGCGGCCGTGCACGAAACAACGATCGACAGCGCCAACAGCGCTGCGGGAAGGACCGCGGTGGATGTGGGAGATTTCATCATAGCATCCAATGAGTTCGAGCCGACCATTTACGCCGGGGAGCTTCGTCGCCGCCATACCGTTTCGTGCACGGCCCAGCCGCTGTCCGGTTGCGCCGCTCCAGGCGTGGTGGCCCGGCTCAGCCTCCGGTCGTCGATCGCCGGTCCGATCAGAAGGCGGCTCACCAGCCGCTCTCGACGCGTCGGATCGGGCGCCGCCTGCATGGCAGGCCCGCCATGCAGGGCCCGCACGGAATCCAACCGCAGGTCGCCGTTCGGGAGCTGCGGCTCGGCCACCGGCCCCTGGCCGTCCCTCGGCCAGCGCACTGTCCATTCCCACCGACTCCGATCGCGAAACTCGATACCGGTATACACGGTGGTCGAGTGCGACATGTGGATTCG
>CAYWLF010000110.1:0-7447 GCA_964458875.1 uncultured Gemmatimonadota bacterium | reverse complement strand
GTCCACACCAGGACTCGGACGACCTGGTCCCCACGTCCGGAATCACGGAGGCGGGGCATGCCGCGACCTCTCAACCGAAGCGCCTGCCCGCTCTGGATTCCCTGGGGGATCTTCAACGCTGCGTCGCCGTCGATGATCGTCGGCACCTCGATTTCGTCCCCGAGTGCCGCCTGGCTCATGGTGACGGCCAGGTTGTAGACCAGGTCGTCGCCGACACGCTGGAACCGCTCGTCGTCCTCGACGGTGACGAGTACGAGCACATCGCCCGGTGGTCCGCCGCTGGGACCAGCGTTGCCCCGGCCGGACAACTTCAGGTAGTCGTCGGTGGAGACTCCCGCGGGCACATGCAGCTGAACCGTGCGGTCGGTCCGAACGCGTCCCTCACCCAAGCATTCCGTACACGGACTGAGGATCCGTTCGCCCGCCCCCCCGCAGTCCGGACACGGACGAACGCTCACGAATTGTCCGAGCATCGAACGCTGAACCTGGCGCACCTCGCCGGCGCCGTTGCAGGTCACGCAGCGCTCGGGAGCCGTGCCGGGCTCCGCTCCCGCCCCACCACACCGGGAGCAGCCATCGAGCACTTTGATCTTCACGCTTCGCTCGACGCCGCGTGCCGCTTCCTCCAGCGACACCTTTAGCCGCAGCTTGAGGTCGCCACCACGACGGGGCCCTCGGGACCGTGAGGCGCGACCCCCGAAGATGTCTCCGAACCCCATGCCCCCGAATTCGCGCATGAAGACTTCGAAAGCGTCGGCGAAGTCGAACGCTCCGAAGCCGCCCGCCGGTCCTCCACCCGCACCCCGCTTGATGCCCGCTTCTCCAAAACGATCGTACAGCTGTCGCCGCTCCGGTTCGCGGAGTACCTCGTAGGCTTCGGTGACTCGCTTGAAGTTGTCTTCCGCGTCCGGAGAACGGTTCCGATCGGGGTGGTACTGCATCGCGAGCTTGCGATAGGCCTTCTTGATCGTGTCGGCGTCTGCGTCCTTCGAGACACCCAATCGCTGGTAGTAGTCCGCCATGTATGCCTTAATAGCAGTCGGGATTCAAGCGCACGTTTCCGCCTGAACCGAACTTACCTTGAGTTCAGTGAGTGACCAGATTCGAGACCAGCGACGACGTGCATTCGACGACGGCAAGGACCTTCTCGTAAGGCATCCGGGTGGGCCCTATGACCCCCACCACTCCCTCGACCTGATCGAACTGGTACGTCGCCGTGATGATCGTGAGGCCGGAGAGCTCGGGTGCGTCGTGCTCGGCCCCGATCGTGATGTGCGAACCTCCGGCTGTGGCTCGGCCGTGCAGCACCGATGCCAGCAGTTCTCGCTGCTCGGTGAGCTCCATCAATTCCTTGAGCCTGGCTCCCGAATGAAACTCCGGCTGACTGGCGAGAAGCGACATGTTTCCGAGGTGGATATCCTCTTCCCCGAGGACCCATTCGAACATGTCGGGGCCGGACTCCACGAAGATATTGACCAGAGCTTCGGCGGACGGGTCGGGCACCTTGATGTCCCTGAGCCTCTCCGTCAGCGTACCGTGGATCTCTCTGAGGGTCGATCCCGCTAGCCTCTCGTTCAATATCCTGGCGACAGCGGCCAGAGTCTCCGCGGGAAGAGCCGCCGGCAGATCGACGTATACCGTGCGCACCACTCCGGAACCGAGGGTCAGGACCATCAAGGCCTTTCCCGAATCGATAGGTACGAAATCCAGCTTCAGGAGGACCGCCTCGGCCAGGATGGGCCCGACTGAGAGACCGAGCTCCCCCGTAAGTAGTCCGAGGACCCGCGCGGCACGGCGAACGATCGATTCCAGCTCCGAGGCCGTCGGCAGAACCGTCAGCTCCTTCTCGATGCGGGCACGCTGCCGCTCCGAAAGGTCCCGCCTGCCCATCAGGCTGTCCACGTAGTATCGGTAGGCGAGGTCCGTGGGCATGCGCCCGGCCGACGTGTGCGGGTGAGTCAGGAAACCCTTGCTCTCGAGGTCAGCCATCGTATTTCGGACCGTGGCCGCCGAGATGTCCAGGTCATAGCGCCGCACGATCCGCCTCGAGCCGGCCGGCTCGGCCGTCTCGATATAGGCCTCGATCACCGCCTGGAGGATCGTGCGCTCGCGTTCCGTAAGTCTCTCGTACGCCATTGCCTTCTCGTAGCCCTCTCTTACGTCGACACCGGCATTCGCCCGCCCAGCGCCGCTACCAGCTCATCCATTCGAAGCCAGCCCTCCGCCGTGAAGCGGACCCTGGGTTGGTCCGGTGCGATCCAACCGGCCTCGCGCCAGGCCTCGATCAGGTCGCCGGCATGGATACGCACTTCATCCGCCAACGGGTCTCCCGCAACGAGTCCCCGGTTTGTACGAAAGGCGAGCCAGAGTCGTTCCATTCGACCCTCGCCCGCCTCCAGCGATTCGTAACCCTCCAGCGCGCTGTCACCACCCGTCAGAGCGCTCCGGTACGCCGCCCAGCGAAAGACGTTCCACACACGCACGCCACCGATGTAGCTATGCGCCGAAGGACCGAGGCCAAGGTAAGGGGAACCGTCCCAGTAATGCCAGTTGTGCAGGCAGTCGTGGCCGGGGAGGGCGAAGTTGGACACCTCATAGTGAACGAACCCCGCTTCCGTCAGTGCCTCAACCGCAGCCAGGTACTCGAGGGCATAGCGCTCCCCGTCCGGCATGGCTACGGCGCCTGACTCAACGCGCCGACCGAGAGGCGTCGGGGGCTCGGCCGTGAGACCATACGCGCTCACATGGGTGACCCCTGCCTCCAGCGCTGCCTCCACCTCGTAGCGCCACGCGCGCGCTATCGACGATGGCAGGCCGAAGATCAGGTCGGCGTTCAGGTTCTCGAATCCTGCCGAGCGCGCTTCCTCCAGGGCCCTTCGGGCTCCCGCCGCGTCGTGCAACCGGCCGAGCCACCGGAGGACGTCGTCGTTAAAGGACTGAACGCCGACGCTCAGTCGATTCACGCCGGCCTCGAGCCAGGACGTCGCAACCGCTTCGTCCAGGGACGCCGGGTTGGACTCCGCGGTCCACTCGATCGGATCGGAGCCCTGGACAAACGATCGGCGAAGGGCAGCGGCGAGGCTCGACATCCCGCCCCCCAGCAACGACGGGGTCCCCCCCCCGACGAAAACGGTCTGCAGGCGGATCAGAGGGCTCCAGCCCGCCCGCGTCAACCAACGGTCCACCTCACGCTCGATGCAGCCCAACCACTCGGCAACCGGAGGAGTCTCGGTACGGTGCACCGAAAAATCACAGTAGTGACAGCGGTGCACGCAGAATGGGAAGTGGACGTAGAGGCTGACGGGCGGGGCAACCCCGGCGACAGGCGGATCTCTCAAGATCGCCTCACCAGCTCGAATCGGTGACCGGGCAGCGAGCGGACCATTCCGCCGAGTTCCATGCGAGACAACGTGGCCAGTGTCACCGCAACGGCGATCCCCGTGGCCCGGGCCAGTTCGTCCACCACGGCAGGTCCACCGCAGAGCGCCTCTCGCAGGCGAACGGCAGGCCCCGGAGACCCCGAGCCGGGAGACCCGGCACCCGGGCCGAACAGAGTCCCCTGTATTCCGACGCTTCGGTCGAGCGAGCACTCGCCGAGTTGTTCCAGCACGTCGCGGGCCGTTTCGACGATGGCGGCTCCATCGCGGATCAGTTGGTGCACACCGCGTGAGACCAGCTGATCCGCCGCCCCCGGGACGGCGAGAATCTCACGTCCAAGATCGAGGGCCATCCCGGCCGTGATGAGGGCACCGCTCTTCTCTCCGGCCTGCACGACGACCACGGCGCTGCTGAGAGCCGCGATGATCCGATTCCGCTCGGGAAAGTGGAACTTCCTCGGAGTCTGCCCGGGGGAGTACTCGCTGATGAGCAGCCCACGCCTTCGAATCGTTTCGTAGAGCCCGCGATTGGCCAACGGATAGACCTGGTCGACTCCGCATCCGAGGACGCCGATCGTCGTACCGGGGGCGGCCAGGGCCCCCCGGTGCGCCGCCGCGTCGATGCCGCTGGCCAACCCGCTCACGATCGCCCAACCTTCGGCCGCGAGGTCGAAAGCGAGGTCGTGTGCCATGCGCCGGCCGTACTCGGTCGCGCGCCGCGTGCCGACGATGCCGATCATGCGGTCAACCGGGAGGCGAACCGGCCCCTGGGCCCACAATCCAGTCGGTGGGACGTGCAGGTGGGTCAGGCGTTCCGAGTACTCCAGGCTGCCACGTTCGATGCGGCGAACCGGAGCGCACGGCGAGCTGCCCCCGGGCGGGGCGCCCTTCAGGGTCTCCACTCCTCCAGCTCCGGAAACAGGTCAGGTGCGGTGTCCCTCTCCCGCTTCTTCTCGTCTTCGACCCGGGCCCAGAGGCCCTGCAGGAAGTCGCCGAGGCCCAGTCCGGCAACCGACGATATCACGAAACGTCCCCACGCCTCCGGGGCCGCGAACTCCCATTCGCGGTCGTCCTCCGCTCTCAGGTCCGCCTTCGTAATGACGAGACAGTGCGGGATCTGTTCTAGCGCCGCGTCGTGCGACAGCAGTTCGCTCCTGAGGAGTTCGTAGGTGGCCTGGGGGTCCTCCGAATCGGCCGGAACCATGAGGGCGAGGGTTCGGGTCCGCTCGATATGCCTGAGAAACTGCGTTCCGAGGCCTTTGCCTTCGGCCGCTCCCTCGATGATCCCGGGAATATCCGCGATCACCATGGACCGGCCGTCGGACAGGCCCACCACACCGAGATTCGGCCTGAGGGTCGTGAACGGGTAGTCCGCGATCTTCGGCCTCGCGGAGGATACTGCCGCCAGAAAGGTACTCTTCCCGGCGTTCGGCTCGCCCACCAGCCCGACGTCCGCGATGAGCTTCAGCTCCAGCTCGATCCGGCGTTCTTCCCCCCACTCGCCCGGCTCCCATTCACGCGGCGTCTGGTGGGTCGAGGTGGCGTACGAGGCGTTACCCCGGCCCCCGCGTCCGCCGCGCGCGACGATTAATCGGTCACCCGCCTTGAGCAGCTCGCCCAACCGCTCACCCGTATCCGCGTCTTTCACCACCGTGCCTAACGGAACCGGCAGCTTCAAGCCGGCGCCGTCCGCTCCAGTCTTGTTGCTTCCCTCGCCATGGCCGGCCCGCCCGGCCGCGTAGTTCTCCCGGTAGCTGTAGTCCAGTAGAGTCGACAACTGGGTATCGGCGACCAGAACGACATCGCCACCCCGCCCTCCGTTGCCTCCAGCCGGGCCACCCCTGGGTACACCGCTCTCGCGCCGAAACGCGACGGCTCCGGCGCCCCCGGCTCCCCCTTTCACGCGAACTCGCGCGAAGTCGATGAACATCAGATCTCCCGTCTCCGCTCAGACCGTTCCGGGTCGCGCTCGCGCACCCGCGTCCACAGCGAGCGCGCGCCACCACGCCACGTTTCATCGTCCGTCAACTCCAGGCCCGCCTCGAGGGCCTCCTCCACCCACGACGGCTCACAGCCGGCGTTCAGGGCCCCGCGAAGGTGGGAGTGAAGCTGGGACTCCCATCCGGTGGCCGACAGAATCGAGACGATGCACAGCTCACGGGCAACGAGGTCCAAACCCGCGCGGGCAAGGACCTTTCCATATCCCTCGTGGATCATCCACTCGTCAATGGCCGGGTGTACCCGTCGCACGTTTCCGCGCAGTTTCTCGTACGCCCGGCCGTACACGGTGCGGCAGACGGCCTCACCCCGGCGCCCCCACTCGGCCAGGTTCACGGGATCGATCTCGGGCGTCGATCGGGTGCCGGAAACCTCTCTCCATTCCGCAAGAGCCGTCAGAGCCGCCGGAAATCCAAGGAAGAGATAGCTCTGGAGCAATGCCTCCTCGACGGCCCTCGGTGGGACGACTTCAGAAGCGACTCGCATCGCCCCGATCCGCCGCTCTCGGCCACCCACTGCCACGGCCGCCGATAGTCGGAGAAGCGCTCGCATGGCTTCACTGGACATTCAGACGCTGACCCCACTGTCGCTCGTTCCCCTGGCCCGCACCCGTCCTACCTCCTCGCCGAGCGTATTCCGAATCGTCGCCTCTCTGACTACTGCGAGGGCCTGCCGCTCTTCTCCCCGCAGCACTCCGGCGAGTTCCATCAGCTCGATGGTAGCCGGTCCGACGGCGCGGATCGCCCCATCTTCGACCTTCACGGCGAGTCCCCAGTCATCATCCGTGGCGGCGACGCACAGCACTCCTTCCGCACCTTCCTTGGCTAGCAGCCTGCCCTTCGTGGCCTGCATGATCTGGAGCGGGACCCTGCCGGGCGACGAAGTAAGCTCGGGGAACACCGTCATCGCCCTGACAACGGCCGCGGCCCCATCGTGCCCCGCCCGAGCCTGTCTGACCAGCCGGGAGTACGCTCGCGCCATTTCATGCAGCGGCATGCGGGGAGTCCGAACGCCGCACCCGTCCAGGGCCCAGTGATGGTCCTTCGGAACGTGGTCCAGCCACTTGCCGAGGGACTCCTGAATCCTGCGCTGAACGGGGTGCTCCAGCCGCTCGTAGCCCTCCGTCGACCACCCATTTTGCAGTGCGAGGGCCAGCATTCCGGCGTGCTTTCCGGAGCAGTTGTTGTGCACCCTGCCGGGAAGACGTCCGGCGCATCCCAGGAGCTGGGCAGTGTCGTGGTCGAACGGCTGATGCGGTCCGCAATGCAGATGTTCCTCGTTCAGGCCCAGGCGACGCAGAAGCGCCGCGACACGCTCGGTATGCTGCCGCATTCCGCCGTGCGACGCACAGATCACGGCGATGTCCTGCGGCTCCAGGCGAAACGCGTCCACCACACCGTCCTCGAACAGCGGGATGGCCTGAAACGGCTTCATTGCGGAGCGCCAATACGTCAGGATCTCTGGCTCGCCCGCACACAACCCCTCGTCCCCGGCCGCACTGCACACGACGCCCTGCACGCGGTGCGTCGACTCGACCGCGCTGCCGCGGCTTACATCCACAATCATGTCTACGGGTTTCAGAGTGGCCTCCGGTCAGCAGCAGGCGGCGGGAACAGCGACGGGCAGGTCCTGCTCATTCCACGAGACCATGTGGCCCTCGAGGTCGAACACCCTGGTGAAGCCCGCCTCGCGCAAGACGTCTTCGGCCACCCCGGCTCGCCGTCCGGTCCGACAGTACACGACGATTTCGCCGGTCCTGAAGGATTCGAGTGAGTCCAGGCTCGCCGCGATCTGGTCGTAGGGCACGTTGATCGCGCCTGGAATGTGGCCCGCCTCGTACTCTTCCGCGCTCCTCACATCCAGGAGAATCGGTGCGTCCTCTCCCTCGAGGCGCCCGAGGAGTTCGGCGGGCGCCATGAGCTGAGGAAACGCCGCGCTCTGACTCGGGGTCGAGTCCGAGCGGGCCACCATCTGCCCCGCAGAGGATTCTCCCGCTTCCGCGCTCCCGTCTGCGCCCGAACAACCCACCGCGCCTACAAGCGCCAGCATCAAGATCCAACGCACCCGCACCC
>CAYWLF010000109.1:0-7477 GCA_964458875.1 uncultured Gemmatimonadota bacterium | reverse complement strand
AGCCATCCTGTTCGCAGCCAGGAACGACATCCGAGGCGAGGCGACCGTCGTACTTCCGGAGGACGTGGAAGTCATTCTCGACGAGTTCAAGGTTCGAGTGACGATCCACCGGACCGTAGACCGGGGCAGCCCGATCGGTACCTTCTTTGCGCACATGCTGGGGGTCACGCAGGTGGACGTGCGGGCCAAGGCGGCGGCGATTGCTCGTCCTGCCGGTGCCGTGGACTGCCTGCTGCCCGTCGCCGTCGCCGACCTGTGGAGAGAAGCGGATGGAACTCGAGCGGACGAGAACGACACCTGGGACCCGGACGAGGGAGACGAGTTCGGCGACGGCTCCACCGGCTACACGACCGAAGACCTCGGGCGACTGATCACTCTCAAGCCGTCGCAGGGGGCGAAACACGGAAACGACGGCACCGGAGAGGATGACGAGTTCCCCGACAGCAATCGATTCGAGCCCGGCTGGTGGTTCCTGTGGTATCCTACCGGAGGGGGAGGAGCAAAGACCCTGCGCGAGCAGGTCCTCAACTGTCCGCAGCCGCAGACACCCTGGAAAGTGGGCGACTGGGCGACGGACAAGAACGGAAACGTGCAGAGCATTCAGAAGGCATTCAATGAACTGATCGCGATGGACCCTGGCGCTCGCTGGGATCAAGGGTGCAAGTGCGTGAAGGGATCCGCGTTCTCCGTATCCCCGCGTCTTCGCGCGGTACCCATGTTCAATCCGGAAACGTATACCAAGCAGGGATCGGGACCCAACTTCCAGATCGCGGACTTCATGGGCGTGTTTATCGTCCCCGGTCCGGCCGGCCCCCCGGGACAACAGAGCACGTATGCGCGGGTCGCGTCCATACAGGGACTCGTTGGCGGAGGGGGACCTACAGCCGGCCCACTCGTGAAGGCCGTGCAGATCGTCGAGTAAGGTCCTGAATCGCAGGGCTGGAACCGGGGGTACTACGGCCTGGCGGCAGATAGAAGAGCGGCGCTTCTAGGAGCGCCGCTCTTTCATCAACGCGCCCGTTATGCCGAGCAGGAGCCCGAGGACAGCAGCCAGCGGGGCATAGAGGAACGCATGTACGGCCCCGCTCAACGCGTCCCAGTGCAGAACGATCGGGCTAACTAGGTACAGCAGGAAGACGGCGCCGCCGAGGAGCGCGCCGCCGAGGCAGCCCTGCCTGGCCACTCGCAGGGTTTCCCTCCGGCCTCCGCGAAGCGCGAACCAGGCGAGGAAGATCGTCGCCACCGCAAACGGAAGAACCCAATACACCAGAAACTCAACTTCTCCAGCAGCCGAATCACGCAGCGGATTGGACCGGATCCCGTCCAGCGCGATCCAACCGGCGAAGATCGCACCGGCCCCGGCGGCGAATCTGAGAACCCGCCTCACCAGGTCACGTTCGGCGGACCCTGGCTCTGACGAACCCACGATCTTCCCTCCGGGGTGAAGCGACCTTCCTGAAGCGAGTTGCCGTATCAATCAATATACTGTGCCCTGAGTCACGGGTGCATTCGCGGACCGGGAGACATTGCATGGGCCGGATTGATACGCAGGATTCGGGGCCGGAATCGACGTCTCGAGACTCGATGTCGGCCGACGGACCCGACGATCTCACCCGACGTCCCCTTGTCTTGGGCGTCGCCGGGGGTAGTGGTTGCGGCAAGACTACGGTGGTGAAGAGACTCCTCGAAGGACTGGACCCCGCCTCGGCAAGCCTGCTCCATCACGATTCATACTACTGCGACAACCCCGATCTGACACTCGAGCAACGGGCGGCGATCAACTACGACCACCCGGACAGTCTCGAGACGTCCCTGATGGCCGAGCATCTGAGGCTGCTGCTGGCTGGCCAGACCGTAGAGGTCCCTGAATACGACTTCACGGTTCACCGGCGGATGCCCGAGACCAGGACGGTCGAGCCGCGACCGGTGATCATCGTCGATGGAATCCTGGTTCTCGCGGAGCCGGAGCTGCGGGAACTGATGAACATCCGGGTGTTCGTGGACACCGACTCGGACATCAGGTTCATTCGGCGACTGGGACGAGACACGAAGAAGCGCGGCCGGACGGTGGAGTCCGTGGTTCGACAGTATCAGAAGACGGTGCGACCGATGCACCTCGAGTTCGTCGCTCCCAGCCGAAGGCACGCTCACATCATCGTGCCCGAGGGCGGCAAGAACGAAGTGGCTATCGGAATGTTGGTCGCGCGGCTGCGCTACCTGGTGGCGCGCGGCGCCTGACCGAAGGACCTCGCGGGCGTACGGGGGCGAGGCCCGCCATCTCGCACGGACCTCGCCCCTTGCCCACCACTCTGGTCAATCCTGTAGAACGAACGTCACCTTGAGGTTCACCCGGTACAGGGTGACACGTCCGTTCTCGACCATCACCTGCTGGTCTTTCACCCACGCGCTACGAATGCCGTCCACCGTCTTGGATGCCCGCTCCAGTCCCTCCTGGATCGCGGCCTCGAAGCTAACGCTTGAATCCGTAGTGAGTTCAATGTGCTTTGCAATCGCCATCAGTGCGGTCCTTTCCGATGAATGAATGAGGGGCCCGGCCGGCCGGGCCCCTCGGCCAGATGAGCTCTATTCCTCGATCACGAACTGGACCCGCCGGTTGCGCGAGAGAGCGGCCGGCACGAGTACCGTCAGCACGCGCGCGAGCTTCATTCTACTTCCTCCGAAATACGTGTTGGTTTCCCGGGAGTCTCCGGGGCTTTCCATCGGCTCCATTGACAGAACCGCATGTGAAAAGTCACATGCGTTGCGGAGGGTAGTCCTGATGTGACCGGTTCAACACCCGTTTGTCAAAGGGTTCAGGTCGAAGCATGCTCGATCGAAAGCGTACAGAGAAGTCGGATGCGGACCTGGTGCTGGAGGCGCAGAGCGCCCCGGCCGGGGATATGCGCGCGTTCGCGGAACTGGTAAGGCGTTACCAGCAGTCGGTGAATACGAACTGTCGCTACATCAGCGGCAGCCCGACGGACGCCGAAGATCTCGCCCAGGACGTGTTCGTCAAGGCGTTCTTCGGCCTGAAAAGGTTTGAGGGAAGATCATCGTTCGAGACATGGGTCAAGCGCATCAAGGCGAACCATTGTATCAACTTCCTCAAGAAGCGGAGTGGAAAATCTTTCGTGGACGTGGAGGATCCAGGCGTGAGCACGAGCGATCGCGTTCGCGTCGAACCGACCGGTCTGAGCGGTCTGGATCGGCTGTCCAAGCGCCAGCGCATCAAGGCGACCCTGGACTCACTCCCGGACAGCACGAGGATTCCACTCATCCTGCGGGACATGGATGGCCTGAGCTACCAGGACATCGCCGAAGAATTGAGCGTCGGTCTGTCGGCGGCGAAGATGCGGGTGAAGCGAGGACGGGAAGCGTTCCGCGCCCGGTATGGGGACAGGGAGGACGAATGATCGGCGTAAACGAGGACGAGGGCCACGGCGTATGGGACAGGCTTCATGACCAGTGAACCGATCCTGGAACTCGCCGAACTGGCCGAAACGCCCTCCGAGGGATTCGAGGGGCGGGTGAAACGCTCCATTCTACGCAGGAACTTCGCCTCGGACCTGGCGAGCTACGCGTGGTTCACCCCGTTTCGGATCCTGCTCGAATACCTGGGCCTGGTCCTGTCGCTGGGCGGCCATTCCAAGACGGAAGGACATGGTGACGAATGAACAGTTCGATCCTGGACCAACTTTCCGCAGCCTTCCAGTCGCTGCTCGAGAACATGGTCGCCTGGACACCGCGGGTGGCGGTCGGCCTGCTTCTCGTCGTCGTGGCCCTGGTCACCGCCAAGATCATCGAGCGAGTGCTGAGATCGGTGCTGACACGGCTGAGATTCGACCAGGCCCTGGCGCGCGCCGGCATCGATCGGTTCCTGCAACGGATAGGCATCCGCCAGGAACTCAACCAGTTCGTGCCAAAGCTCGTTTACTATCTGTTGTTGATCCTGTTCGCAAAGACGGCAGCGGATGCGCTAGGCCTCAGCGCTATTTCTGATGCGATCGGGGCCTTCACCAGCTATCTGCCCAACATCATAGCGGCCCTCCTGATCCTGGTACTTGGGAGCGCCGCCGCTCAGTTCGCCGGGAGGGCCGTTTCCGACGCCGCGGAGAGTTCGGGAATCGAGTTCGCCTCCACGCTGGGTCAGCTGGTCTCCGCTGTGTTGTTGTTCGTCCTCGGGATCATGGCCCTCTCCCAGCTCAAGATCGACACGGAGATGATCCGGCTGGTCTCCATGGGAGCGATGGCCGGTCTCGCCATCGCCTTCGGCCTGTCCTTCGGACTCGGCTCTCGGGACATCACGCGCAACATTATTGCCGGCTTCTACGCCCGTAAGACGTTCGCGATCGGGGAGGAGATAGAGATGCGCGGCGAGCGAGGGGTACTCGAATCGGTCACCCCGACACAGACCCTGATCCGGCAGGGGGACGGGATGGTCGCCGTGCCCAATGCTGTCTTCCTGGACGACGTGGTGAAACAATAGACAGTCGCTCACGGCGACTCGAGGCCCTGCTGGCCACGAAAAGGGGCGGCCCGCATGACGCGGGCCGCCCCTTCGCACATCCTGACCTGTGAACTCGTCAGGCTGCGCTCACCCTCCCGCCTCGATCTTGCTGCGCGTTTTGAGAAGCTGCAGGCGACTGTTGACGACATCGCGCTCCGTCTGCGCCACCTTCGCCCGCAGTTCGGCCCGTTGCTTCTGCGCCTCCAGGGTGCGCTTTTCGAATTCGTTCACCCTGCGCTCGAGGCTGCGTAGCGACTCCCCGCTCTCCTGTGGACTTCTGCCACCGAGCCGGTCACGGGCCGTGGCAAGTTCCAGCTCAAGCTCGGCGGCCTTACGAGTGGCGACCGCCAGTTCGGCTACCTTCTTCCAACCGTCGATTTCCTTTCGGCGCATGTCCCGGCGCTTCTCGAGAAGCTTCTTGGCACCCTCGGCCAGCTTCTTGTCCGACTCGAGCACGGCGATGTCGGCTTCGCGGTCTTCGCTCTTGGCGATCTTGAGCCGGGCCTTGATCGCGTCGATTTCTCTCTTCTGGGCCTCCAGCTGATCGCGAGCGAGACGCTCCAGTTCTTCGGCGCTTCGCTTCTCTTCCTGTGCCCTCGATTCGTCGCGCCGACTCTCGTCGATGTCGGCCCGAATATCGTCCCGGTTACGGATCGGGACGAGTACGAGAAATTCATCCAGGGCCAGACGATAGTGCTGGGCGCGCTCGATTTCCCTGGGCGTCTCCTGCACGGCTTGACCCGGCTGGTCCGCGACATCAGACTCGGCATCCCGCGCCGGCGGGCTGGAAGGAACGCTCGACGGAAACGGTTGCTGTGCCTGCAGCGGCAGTGCCAGGAACAGGACGGCAGCCGCCGTGGGAAGAACTCTGTACATCATGTCTGACCTCCACGAGGATTCGAGGTCACCGGAATGCAGCGACACGTGGACCTCTCCTCTTCATCAGACAGGAAATGAGGTCCGGCGTCACATTTCGTGCCGGCAATCTACCGCTTCTACGACCGTTTCGCCGTAGACATCTGGCCGGCGGATATCCCCGATGTACGAAAGGCCGGCCCCTGGAATGGGACCGGCCCTTCGTTTGGCCTTGCCGGACTGGGGAAAGCAGCCTCCGGCCTGGCCTGTTGCGGCTTACTAGTCGTGAATGCCGGTCGCCTTGGCGGACAGTTCGGCCAGAGTCTTCTGGCTCATGCCGCCGCCCGTAGTGGTCACCGGGTCGGTGTGGCACTGGTAGCATGCGAAGTCCAACGTAACGCCTTCCATCGGCGTCTCGACGGTCAAGCCATCGGCGCTGAAGAAGTAGTCCTTGTTGAACTCGCCCGGATTGATCGTGAAGATATGCGTCTTCACATCACCCACGAAGTTCGGATTGGTCGCATCGGCAACCGCCGACTTCGTCGCCTGGCTCATGTGGCAGGTGATGCAGGCCGAGTCCGTGTCATTGCCGTCCGCGATCGGGACCACGTGGGCGTTGGTGGCCGCCTGGTCCGCGTGGCAGCCCACGCAACTCTCAATGAAGCCGCCCATGTCATACCGCGTCCCCAGATGCGGATCGTGGCAGTCATTGCAGCCGGATATACCGGTCGTGGAGTGTGCGGAGTTCGCAAACTCGTTGTACTGCTCATGGTGCCGGATGAAGCCGCCGCTGGCCGGAATGGTAGCGTTGGCCCCGCCTCGGTTGTGGCAGCTTCCACAGAACTCATCCGACGTGTCCGTCGTGAGCGAGGCTCCCGACGATACGTGATCGACGCCCGGTCCGTGGCACTGCTCGCAGGCAACGCCCTGCTCCTCGAATGTCCCGAGGAACCCGGTGAGGCCGTCCTGGTTGTTGGTGGCATCGCCGTCGTCGGAATCGAGCCAGCCCGTGGTATGACAGCGTCCACAGTCGTACGGCTTCAGCTCGCCGGCATGATAGTCCGTCCAGGTGCTCGGGAGCAGGTTCCACTGGTTCTCGCCCGCCGCCGGCGTGTAGATGTAGCCCTCGTTGAAGGCTTCCGTTCCGATGAACCGGGCCTTCCACCCGTAGCCGCCAATGACGTAGCTCACGTCAGTCCACGCGACGCCGGCCGGGGGATTTGGAACGCCAGGACCGTTCGGATACACCCGCGGCACGCCGTCCACCACCTTGTTCAGCTTGTAGGGGTGCCCGGACATCTGGTACACCTCGTCGAAGTAGGTGGCGTGGCAGTCGCCGCAGGTCGAGCCCATGACGTAGCCGCGCTCGGAGAACTGAACCACGGCGAACATGTCCGTAGTCTCGTCTTCCGCTGTGAGGCCGCCGGCATCCGTGGCCACACCCTTGATGATGACCCCGTAGAGGGCCTCGCTCGGGGTGGTCCAATCGTAGGTCATGCCCTGGACATCTGAGGCGATCACAGTCGGTTCCACGCCGGTCGCCGTGTAGGTCAGGTCGACACCCGTGACCCCGACGTCATCCGTCGCAGTCCACTCGATTGTGACCACGCCACCCGGGAGCACCGCAGCGCCGCCGGTCGGAGCCGTCATCGAAATCGTCGGGCCAGCGTTCGCCGCGTTGACCGTGATCGTCGAGGTTCCGCTCAATCCGCCCGATGTCGCGGAGATGTCAGCCGTACCGGCCGCCACTCCCGTGACCAGGCCAGCGGCGCTTACCGTGGCCACGGCTTCGTCGTCGCTCGCCCACACCAGGGCGCCGCCGCATACGTTACCCGAAGCATCCAGCGCCGCTCCGGCCAACTGCTGCGTGCCACCGACATCGATCGTCGCGACGCCCGGCGTGACCGTAACCTCCGCCACTACACACGGGCTCGGGTCGTCGTCGTCGCCGCAGGCGCCGAGGCCGGCCACCAGGCCGACTACCGCTACGCCAAGCATGAACTTCTTGAAGGGGTGCATACGTCCGCTCTCCTTGTACATGCCCCGCAGGGGCTGTCTCACATGCGGCCCTGTGCCGCGCTGTTGAATTCGTTGGGTGGACTCAGTAATAGTACC
>CAYWLF010000108.1:0-7534 GCA_964458875.1 uncultured Gemmatimonadota bacterium | reverse complement strand
ACGTCCCGCGCGGCGGTAACGATCGAAGTCCAGACTTCGGCGGCCGTCAGCTCCATGGATGCCCAATTGATTGGGAAGGTACACGGGGCCGTCCATTGTAGAGAGCCGGCCAAAGGCTGTCAATTTTCCGGGAGGAGTCTCGAATCCAGGGGACGGAAAGCGCTGGATATGATTGACAGCACAGCGGATCGACCCTAATATCCGAGGCTCTCTGTCAAATGGGCGGGGCAACGGCCCCGATGCACGAGTGAGAAGAAGAAATGCAGCCGACGTTCAGAAATCCGAGTAGGCGCAAGAGGCTGAAGGACCACGGCTTCCGGGCCCGAATGAAGAGCAAGGCCGGACGGAAGGTCCTCGCCCGTCGTCGCCGTAGGGGACGTCACTCCCTCACGGTGAGCGACGAAATCAGCCCGAAGCACCGCCGGTAGTCCGCCGCTAGCGAGCGCCCGACCGTTGGGTGACGGGCACCGTTTCCGGTACCCCAGGTCGGCCCGGCTACGCCGCGGGCCGGATATCCGAGCCCTCCTTCGAGAGGGCTCGAGGCGTCGATGCGGTCCGATTGAAGTGTATCGAAGCGACTCTCCAACCCGGTCGGCCAGGGCCGGCATCGTCGTTCCCCGCTACGGACACACCATCGTTCAGCGCAACAGGCTGAAACGCCGCCTGCGTGAGTTCGTGCGCACCGATTGGTTACCGGCCGCGCGCGGGGAGAGCCCGGCGCCGGAGATCCTTGTCCGCGCGCGACCTGCGGCGTACGACATGGAGGCCCCTGCGTTGAAGGAGGCGTTCGGTCGCTGCCTGAGGGTCGCCGGATGAAGCGATTCCTCCTGTTCTGGATTCGGGCCTACCAGGCGGGCTTGTCTCCCATACTGCCGGCGAGTTGCCGCTATACCCCCACGTGCTCCGAATACGCTCGCCTGGCGGTGGAGCGGCATGGTGCGGCCCGCGGTTCGTGGATGGCGATGAAGCGGGTGGGTCGTTGTCATCCGTTCGGCGGTCACGGCCACGACCCGGTTCCCGACGCAGAAGTGAACGACGCGTGGGTGAACGACGAAACCATACCGGATAGGGGATAGATGGAGAAGCGCGTAGTGCTGGCCGTCGTGCTCACGATCGGCGTGATCTTCTTGAGCAACTTCCTGTTCCCTTCGCCGGAGCCGCCGCCAGGTCAATTCGTGGTTGACTCGGCTCAGGTAGATGGGGGAACTCCGTCGCGGGAGTTCGAAACAGGAAATGCCTTCGAGGAAGAGGTAGGACAGGGTGCGGACGGCGCACAGGCGGTGCCGGAGCCGGCAGCGCAGGATGAGCCCGACGTAGCCGGAGAGCTTGTCGGGTTATCCGAAGAGCCGGCGGATACGGTGATCGTCACGACCGATCTGGTGCGGTACGAGTTCACGACTCGCGGCGCTGCGCTGACGTCCGTGGAACTGCTCGAGTACGAGTCATATACCCCTAACGGCACGGAGGACCACCCCGCCCAATTGGTGCGAGCGGGAGACCGGCTGCTTGGATATCGGGTCGTCGTCGGGGGCGACACCGTGCGGCTGGACGGGCAATCGTTCACCGTCGATCGAGCGGATCTCACGATTACCGAGAGTCATCCGAAGGACTCCCTGGTGTTCCGGTATCCGTTTCCCTCCGGTTCGGCGGAATTCGTGGTCACCTACGGCTTCGAGCTGGACAGTTATCTGGTGAACGTTGCCGGCAGGGTGGAGGGAATCGGCGATCGCGGATACTCGATCCTCACGTCTCTGGGCGCGGGTCTGAAGACGAACGAGAAGAATCCGCAGGACGATTTCCGCCAGCTGGCGTACGTCGTGCGTGGCCAGGGCGGTGGTATCGAGACCACCAACCTGGACAAGATAGATGCCGGCACCATACAGACGGCGGATGGCGGACCGTTCGATTGGGTAGCCGTCAAGAACAAGTACTTCGCGATCGCCCTGGTATCGCCGGAAGAGGGACCGAGGTTCGGCGGACTGGTCGTCATGGGAGAGCCGGCGGAACACACGGCCCGCATGGTGGCGTCACAACCAGCCCCTGCGGGGAGCGGCTTTGCCTTCCATGCCTACATGGGACCGCAGGAGTATGGGCGCCTCGAGGCCGTGGGCCGCTCGCGCGACCTGGAGCATGTGAACCCGTACGGCTGGCGCTGGATGCGTCCGATCATCAGGCCGCTCGTGGGGATCGTCATGGTGATCCTCGCGTGGATGCACAACTTCCTCGGACTGGCGTACGGGTGGGTGTTGATCCTGTTCGGCGTCTTGATGCGAGTAGTGCTGTTTCCGCTCTACCAGAAGTCGATGCGGTCCCAGCTCGCGCAGATGCAGGTACAGCCCTTGATGAAGGAGCTGCAGGCCAAGTACAAGGACGAGCCGCAGAAGCTGCAGTCCGAGATGATGAAGTTGTACAAGGAGCACAACGTGAACCCGCTGGGCGGGTGTCTTCCGATGCTCCTTCCGATGCCGATCCTCTTCGCCCTGTTCTTCGTGTTCCAGAGCACCATCGAGTTCAGGGGTGTGCCCTTCCTGTGGTTGCCGGACCTGTCCTTGAAGGATCCGTACTACATCATCCCACTCCTCATGGGGGCGTCGATGTTCCTGCTGTCCTGGATCGGACAGCGCGGAATGGAGGCGAACGCCCAGATGAAGATGATGACGTACATGATGCCGATAGTCTTCACGGTGATGTTCGCCAACTTCCCGTCCGGCCTGAACCTCTACTACGCCACGAGCAACCTGGCCTCGCTGCCGCAGCAGCTGTACCTCTCGAAGGAACGCAAGGCGGCGAAGCGAAAGGCTGACCAGCACAAGACCAAAGCGCGGAAAGACGACGGGAGCGGCGGCGGAGACGGATAGTCCGTCCGCCGCTTGAGACATCTGTGAACGAGCACCCCGTAAGCGCCGACATGGCAGAGCGTTCCACGATCGCAGCCATCTCGACTGCGCCGGGCCGCGGAGCCCTCGCGGTGGTCAGGGTGAGCGGCCCCGACGCGCTCTTGGTCGCGAGCCGCCTCGGTCTTCCCGAGGCAACCGCCCGGGTCGCTCGGCGCGGCACGCTTCGGCACCCCACCATGGACCGACCCGTAGACGACGTGGTCGCAGTCCGCTTCCCCGGCCCGGCTTCCTACACCGGCGAAGACATGCTGGAGATCAGCTGCCACGGCGGGTCACTCACCCCGCAGCTCGTGCTGGAGGCCGTGTGCGCCGCCGGGGCCCGGCTCGCGGAATCTGGCGAATTTACCCGCAGGGCATTTCTCAACGGGAAGGTGGATCTGATGCAGGCCGAGGCGATCCTCGACCTGATCGAGGCCCGTTCGCCGGCGATGCACCGGGCGGCCCTGTTTCAGCTCGAAAGGGGCCTCTCGCGCCGGATCGAGCAACTGCGCGAAGGGCTCCTCGACCTCCAGGGCTTGCTCGCATACGACATCGACTTTCCTGAAGAGGACGACGGGCCGGTGCCAGCCTCTCGCATCGACGAGGGAGCCGAACGCCTGGCGCGCGGGTTGAGCCGCATGTTGGCACTCGCCCCGGAAGGCGAGCTCCTGCGGGACGGTGCGCTGACCGTTATCGCCGGACGTCCGAACGCCGGTAAGTCTAGCATTTTCAACGCGTTAGTGGGTTTTGAACGAGCAATCGTCGCGGACCAACCGGGCACGACAAGGGATGCCATAGAGGCGAATATCAGCCTCGGCGGATATCCGTTTCGGCTCGTCGACACGGCAGGACTTCGCGAGGAGGCCGAGCAGATCGAGGAGTTGGGAATCCAGGTGGCCCGCGGCTATCTGCAACGCGCGGACCTCGTGCTGTTATGTGTGGAAGGTGGCCGGGCGCCAGGAGAGGACGAGGTGGAGTTCGTACGCGGTTTCACGGAGCGGGACGCGGCCCGGGTCGTGGTGCTGCGGACGAAGATGGACGCGTGCGGAGGAAGAGCTCCCGGCCTGGTGAGCAAAGATGCAACGGAGTTGCCGGTCTCGGCGCACGCCGGAGACGGACTTCCGGAGCTGGGGGCCGTACTGCTCGAGAAAGTGTACGCCGGGATTCGCAGCGATGAAGAGACACCGGTGGTCACGCGAGCCCGGCACATAGAGTGCCTTGTGCGGGCGCGGCAGGACGTCGGTGCATTCCAGGCAGCCAGGGTCCAGGGCCTTCCGCCTGAAATCGCCGGAACTCATATCCAGGACGCCACCCACGCGCTGGAGGATCTGCTCGGTGCGGTGAGCACCGAGGACGTGCTGGACCGCGTGTTCAGCGCGTTCTGCGTCGGGAAGTAACCCCGCACTCAGGCGGCGCGCTGACACCTCGGACAGAGATAGGTCCGCTTCCCGACGAGGCTCAGAGACTCGAGTTGCGCCATGCAGCGGGGACAGGTGTGCCCCGGTTGCCTGCGGTTGATCAACCAGCCCGGATCGGCGTGGGCTGCCTGCCAGTGCAGGGTCGCGCGCCGCAGGACCCGCCGCAGGTACTTGTGAACCTTGGTCAGTTGCTCGTCCGTGAGGTCGGCGATCTTGCAGTCCGGGCGGATACTGGCCTGGAAACAGATCTCGTCGGCGTACTCGTTACCGATGCCGGCCACGACCTCCTCGTTCATGAGGAGCCCCTTGAGCGTACTTCTGCCGCGTGACCCCGCGAGTTGGATGAAGCGAGGACCTGTAAGCTCTTCGCTGAGCGGATCCAGGCCGAGGTTGTTCAGGACCCCAAGGCCGCTAAAATCGTCTCCTTCAATCAGATAGACATCACCAGCAGCACCGCTCGAGGCGAAGCGCAACTCGCGGCCCGCGGCAAATTGCAGGCGGATCTTGCTGGTCTCGCGGGGGGGCGCCGTCTGGGACTCGAGGTACACCTCGCCATCCGTCCCCATGTCGAAGACGAGGCTGACCTCTGACCTGAAGCGGAGAACCACGTATTTTCCGTGTCGTTCGACGGTGTCTATCGCGTGACCCTGGATCTGCTCCGAGGCACGGTCACCATCGAGATCCACGGTCTTCGTGTCGTCGATCAGGACTACGGAAACGGTCTTTCCGGTTGCGTATCCGGCAAAGGCGTCGATCATTCGCTCGACGTCGGGCAGTTCTATCATCACAGGCTCTACCTCGTGCGTAGGTGAAAGAACGCTAAATGGATACACCGAGCGATCTCGAAAGTGCCATCACAGTGCCATCACCGAAGTACCGTGAAATCAGGCGGCAAATCGCCACTCGAGGACACGCTACGAACTCGCGTGATGACAGCGCCTGGGGGGCCCTGCTCGAGAGCGGCCAGGAACGCGGCGAGCGGGCCGGTAGGGCCGGCGACGTGCACCTCGACCGAGCCGTCGGAGAGGTTGCGTACGGTTCCGCGCAACCCCAGGCTATTTGCCTCGCGCCGCGCCCACCAGCGGAAGCCGACTCCCTGGACACGACCTTCGAGCACGATTCCAGTGCGCGAGTGACTATTATCTGGCTGCATCGGCCGCTTGATCCTAATTTGGCGCGCGCCGTCAGCCGGAACCGGTCCGTGAGCGCACACGTCGCGGGCCAAGATAGCAGTACCGCGCAACCCGGAGACGAGTCAGGAGACAAATGTACTACGACGTGATCGTCATCGGTGGGGGCCATGCCGGCACGGAGGCGGCCAACGCCTCGGCCCGGCTGGGCGCCCGGACGCTGCTGGTGACTTCTTTCCTGGCACGGGTCGGGCAGATGTCGTGCAATCCTGCCATCGGAGGGGTGGCAAAAGGAACGGTAGCGCGGGAAGTCGATGCGATGGGTGGACTTATGGGTCGCGCGGCGGACCGAACGACCATTCATTTCCGTATGTTGAATCAAAGCAAGGGCCCGGCTGTGTGGGCACCGCGAGCCCAGTGCGACCGTGGGGGCTACTCGAGAGAGATCCGAAGACTGCTGGAAGAACAGGCGGGACTGGAACTGTACCAGGGCACGGTAGCGTCGCTGAAGATCAAGGGCGACACCGTCACGGGTGTTTGCTGTTCAGATGGGAGCGAGTTCACCGCACACAGCGTCATCCTGACAGCGGGGACGTTCCTCCGGGGCAGCATACGGATTGGCGTGGAGCGGGAAATCGCGGCCGGCCGGGCGGGCGACGCACCGACCGTGGATCTCGCTGACCAGCTGCAAGACCTGGGGTTGGAGGCCAGGCGGTTCAAGACCGGAACTCCGCCGCGAGTCGACGGACGGACGGTGGATTTCAGCCGGCTCGAACGGCAGGACGGTGCCGACGAGGGATACCGGGTGTCGCACTGGGAGGTCGGCGAAAGACTCCCGCATGTGCCATGCTGGATCTCCCGAGCCGGTGTGGAGGTCAAGACGATCGTAGAGGAAAACCTGGGCCACTCGGCGCTCTACGGTGGAGTGATCGCCTCGCAGGGCCCCCGTTACTGCCCGTCGATCGAAGACAAGATCGTCAAGTTCCCGGATGCGACCGGACACCAGGTATTCCTGGAGCCGGAGGGGCTGGAGACGCACGAACTCTACGTGAACGGCCTATCAACATCGCTGCCGCCGGACGTGCAGCGCCAGTTCCTGGCCGTGGTGCCGGGCCTTGAGAACGCCCGCATGACACAGGCCGGTTATGCCATCGAATACGACTACTTCCCTCCCCTTCAGCTCCAAAGCACGCTTGAACTGAAGAACATCAAGCGCCTGTACCTGGCTGGGCAGGTGAACGGGACGACCGGATACGAGGAAGCTGCAGGTCAGGGTGTAGTGGCCGGAGTGAACGCCGCTCATGCCTCGCTGGACCGCGAACCGTGGACACCCGGTCGGGATGAAGCCTACATCGGCGTCCTCGTGGACGATCTCGTGACGAGAGGCGTCGACGAACCATATCGCCTGTTTACGTCGCGGGCGGAGTTTCGGCTTCTGCTTCGGCAGGACAACGCCCTGGCTCGCCTGGGTCCAATAGCCGCGCGACTCGGATTGCTCACCGAGGAACAGCAGAGACGCCTCGATACCCACATGGAGGAACTCATCCGCGCCAGGGCCTGGGTTCGGGATGAGCGGGTGGATCCGGCAAGCGCCAACGAGTGGCTCGTGAGCCGGGGGACGAGCCCACTTGCCGAGCGACAACCCCTGCACCGTCTGGCCCGGCGCCCGCAGGTTACGCTGCTCGATCTGGTCGATGAAAGGGGGCCGGTTCCGGATCCGGGCCTCGGCCGAGATGTCCTGACGGTGGTGGAGATGGAGATCAAGTACGAGGGGTACATTCGCCGGGAGGAAGTACGAGCTCGGGCGCTGGCTGAACGCGAAGAACAGGTCCTCCCCGAGGACATACCCTACATGGATTTCGGAAGCCTGTCCTACGAGGCCCGTCAGAGGCTGGACTCCGTACGGCCGAGAACGATAGGGCAGGCAGGTCGCATCTCGGGCGTATCGCCCTCGGATCTGCAGAACCTGTTGGTGGAGGTGCGCAAGCACACAGCCAGGGCCGGAGAGCGCTGACTGCCACCCCCCTGGGCCCGGGGTGCCGCAAGGCGTAGAGCGGGAGGAAGTGTTTCACGTGCAACGTGACCCCGCTCGGCCGCGCCGGTGTTGCAC
>CAYWLF010000107.1:0-7544 GCA_964458875.1 uncultured Gemmatimonadota bacterium | reverse complement strand
GGTTGTCCCCCATCACGAAGAAGCTGTCCGACGGAACCGTGATCGGACCCCAGTTGTCGCGCGTCGGCCGGTACTCGTGCAGCCGGCGCCCACTCTCCACCAGGTGGGTGCGCTGCCAATCGAATTGCGGGCTTCGAGGATCTTCGTAGGGACGCGTGTGCCGGGCGTAGGGCTCGGGCACCTGGCTCCCGTTGCGGTACAGCACGCCCTCGACCATGAGGAGGGTGTCTCCAGGAAGGCCCACGATTCGCTTGACGTAATTGGTGTTCGCCGCCTGGCGGGCAGCCGGGGGCGGCGAGAACACGACGATATCTCCACGCGCCGGGGGATCGAAGGCCGGGAGCCTTACTCCGGTGCCGGGCAACTCCGCTCCATACACCATCTTGTTGACCAGGAGGAAGTCACCCACCAGGAGGGTCTGCTCCATCGACCCGGTCGGAATCTGGAACGCCTCGACCACGAACGTGCGGACGATGAAGAACAGAACCAGGGCGACCGCGATGGACTTCGTCCATTCCCATAGCCAGCGACCGACGGAGCCGTTCTCCGTTTCCTGCTTGCCCTTCGCCTTCTTCGTGCCGTTACCCATACTCCCCTGCACCTGCCTGTCTGATGTGAACTCGCCCGCGAGGGCCGACGAACGGAACTTCCCGTCCGGTGCAAAGCTACCCCTTCACTCGACCGGGCGTTCCCCGCGCATTCGCCGTCCGTCCATGAGCTGCACAATACGCATGCAAGGTGGTCCCTGCACTCAACGCGATCTCAACGATCGTGCCGATACGGATACTATTCCCGTTCCGAGCTGGCCATTTCGAGAACCAGCTTTCCCGCCTCGACCTCGAAGCGCGCCACCCGACCCGGGGTCGGGAGCAACAGCATGACGCCCGTCGTCTCGACGTCCGGCATCTCGATGCTCTCCAGGATCCACGGGACCATGAGCGATGGGACGACGATGGAGCCCGCCTGAAGGGTCACAACCTCCACCCGGGCGATTCCGGGGGCCACGACTCCGGGCCGCAGCTCGACGACAACCTGCGCAGAGTCGGAAAACAGCCGCTCGACTACTTCGGGCGAGGCCAGGCCCTCCAGGCCCCGGGGATCGACCCTGGCCGAGAAGAGCACCGTGCTGTCGCGCAGCTCCACTACCGGCTCACTGATCCCGGCCGGAAGTCTCGGCTCGGCCCTATACGTCAGCAGGCTCTGGATCTCGGCCTGGTTCAGCTCCAGTGTCCGCGCTCCGTCCCGCTCGGCCAGGGCCTCGACCTTCACACTCGCGCGCTGGGCCAGGTCCTCGCTGGGCTGAGAAGCGGATGTGATCTCCAGCTGGCGCCACCAGCCGGCGATGTCGTCGCGAAAAAACCACCCACCGGCAACGACGACCAGGATGAGGCTCAGACAGCCGACACGTGCAAGACAGTTCTTGATCATCTCCGCCCCCGGACGAGCGCTGCGGGCGCTCAACCGCGCGGCCCCATGCGGGCCGCAACCAGCCGCGTGTGCACGGCTCCCCCTGCCCCCAACTGGCTCTTCATGAGATCGAGGTGCGTTACCCGATACACGTCTGGAACCCGGAGCGATCGGGCCGTTTCCTCGAGCCGTCGGAATTCGCCGGCTTCGGCATCTCGCGGCGCCCGCCCCAACGTCACGTGCGGCTGATAGGGTCTCTCCTCACGGGCGATGCCAAGCTCAGCCAGCCTTCTCTCCAGATCGTCTTTGATGAATCGGAGCTCCGGTGTCTGCTCGACTCCCAGCCAGACCACCCGTGGGCGGCGCGGGGATGGGAACGCTCCGATCACCCCGAATTTCATGTCAAACGGCCGGAAGCTGCCCGCGACCTCCTCCAGCGCTTCGGAGATGGGATTGACCTCGGTGGCCGGAATCTCTCCGATGAACTTCAGAGTGAGATGGATCTGATCCGCCTCGTTCCACCGCCCCGGCACTCCCGCCTCCTGAATGGGGCGGCAGAGCCTGGCGATCTTCTGGCGCAGTCGAGCCGGGAAATTCACGGCCACGAAGACGCGCATGCAACCTCGCTTCCATATACGCCGGTCTACCGGGCCTGCAACGGCCTTGCCTTCTCTAACAAGCTGGCTCGGAGCGCGCAGGGGCGGCAAGAGCCCGTCCGCAGACCGAGATGCGCCGGCGTCCGGGGAGATGTACGATGGTGGGAATCATGAAGTGTCAAATCATCGCAGGAGCGGGGGTCTATGTCCGAGTACAGAGTCGTGGTCGGCAAGGAGGTACTCGTCTTCGCCGCCGCCCACTTCATCACGTTCGGCGACGGTGGATGTGAATCGTTGCACGGGCACAACTATCGGGTCGGCGTAACTCTTACGGGCAACCTGGACCCGCACTCGATGGTCTACGATTTCATCGCGCTCAAGAGGGACATGGAGGGCCTTCTCGCGGAACTCGATCACCGGGTCCTCCTCCCGGCGTCCAACCCCAGCCTTGACCTGGTCACCTCCGCGGGAGAGGTCGAGGTCCGTCACAACGATCAGCGCTACGTGTTTCCAGAGTCGGACGTCGTGGTGCTCCCGATCCCGAATACGACGGCGGAGAAGATCGCAGAGTACCTCGGGAGTCGGCTGGCGAACGATCTGCGGCTGGCACGGGCGCGATCGCTCGCGCGAGTCGAAGTCGAGGTGGAGGAAACCCCGGGACAGGCCGCTTTCTGGTCCGGACGACTCGGAACGTGAAGAACGGCGATCGAGCCACATGAAGACAAGATGACCCTGCCGCTCGTACAGGAAGTCACCGGGGCGCCGCGGCCCGAGGACCTGTTCGAGGGACTGGTCGGAGAACCTTGGGTCGCCTGGTTCGACACCGCCCTCGCCGGACAATCCTGGGGTCGATACTCCTTCCTCGCCGTGGATCCGTTCCGGGTTCTACGCGGACGGGGGGGGCGGGCGGAGTGGATTGGACCGCACGGAGTTCTTGCGGCTACCGGAGAACCGCTCGCCGAACTCGCTGACGCCATGCGGCAGTACCGTCTTTCGAGGTCGGACGACCTGCCGCCGTTCTGCGGCGGAGCGGCGGGCATGTTCGGGTACGAACTGGCGTCCGATCTCGAGGCGGTCCCCGGGGCCGAATTCCGGGACCTTCAAACGCCTGACCTGGAGATTGGTCTGTACGACCTGGTGGTCGGGTGGGACAGGAAAGAGAATCGCTGCTGGGTGGCCTCCACCGGATCCGCCGATCGCGAAGGTGATCCGGAGGCCCTGGCGGCGAGACGCCTGGCGCAGGCTCAGGCCTGGCTGGGCGGCGGCTCGGCGCCGGCCCAGTACCGGTTGCCCCGGGGTACCGACCTGGACCTCGCGGGAACGCACGCGCCCCCGACGTATCCCGTCCCCGGCGCGAGCGGGCTCCGCTCCACCTTCTCTCCGGCGGGTTATCGAGATGCGGTACGGTGCGCGATCGAGTTCATCCGTGCCGGAGACGTATACCAGGTCAACCTGTCGCAACGCTTCGAGATCCCGTCCGATGAGGAGCCGGTCCATCTGTACTGCCGACTTCGCGAGGCCAGCCCCGCTCCATTCGGGTCCTTTTTCGCGGGAGACGGCTTCTCGGTTCTCAGCACCTCGCCCGAGCGTTTCGTGCACGTATCGCCGGCAGGGGACGTACAGACACGGCCCATAAAGGGGACCCGACCCCGCAGCGAAGATCCGTCGGAGGACCGCCGGTTGGCCGAGGAACTGCAGGCGAGCGTCAAGGACCGCGCAGAGAACCTGATGATCGTCGACCTTCTCCGGAACGACCTGTCGCGCGTGTGCGGGGCCCACTCGGTGCGCGCAGTCGATCTGTTCCGGATCGAGTCCTACCGCACGGTGCATCACCTGGTGTCGACTGTAGAAGGCAGACTCCGGGAGGGGCGGGGGCCATCTGACCTGCTGAGAGCGGCTTTTCCGTCCGGTTCCGTCACGGGCGCGCCGAAAATCAGGGCCATGGAGATCATCTCTGAACTCGAGCCGGTGGCCCGCGGACCCTACTGCGGTGCCCTGGGCTACCTGGGATTCGGGTCGGACATGGACACGAGCGTGTCGATTCGAATCGCCGTTGCCGTAGAAGACCGAGTCGTCTTTCACGCCGGCGGCGCGGTGGTGGTAGACTCGGATCCGGCCGCCGAGTACGAGGAGACTCTGGACAAGACTCGGGCTCTCATTTCGGCCATGCCGGGCGCCGGGCGATGATCATCCTGGTGGACAACTACGACTCCTTCGGGCACAACCTGGCCCGGTACCTGGAGCAGTTGGGCGACCACGTAGAAGTCATCCGCAACGACGCGATGGACGTGGGGGCTCTCATGGCGCTGGAGCCGACACACATCGTGATCTCCCCCGGTCCCTGCACGCCGGCCGAGGCCGGGATCTCGGTCGGGTTGGTACGCGCGTGCCTGGACGGCATTCCCCTGCTCGGGGTATGTCTCGGGCACCAGTGCATCGGGGCGGCTCTCGGGGCTGAGATCGTTCGTGCGGAGCCGGTGCACGGCAAGGTCTCCCTCGTTCGACACGACGAGCGGGATCTGTTCGGCGGACTCCCTTCACCTCTCACCGTCACCCGATACCACTCGCTCGTGATCGACCCGGACACCCTCCCACGGGCGCTGGTGCCCACGGCCTGGACTTCCGGAGACCTTCTGATGGGACTCCGACACCGAACGCTTCCGATGTGGGGCGTCCAGTTTCATCCGGAGGCTGTGCTCACCGGGCACGGTCACGCTCTCCTCAGGAATTTCCTGGCGCTGGGCAGATCGGAGCCGCCCCCGGGGCTAGCGCCGGGGCTGCCGGCTCCTGAATCACCAGTTCTTCCGCCGACCGGACCACCCGAGGCCTGATCCCCGGCACTTGAAGTCGGTAGATCATTCGCCGCGCTTCGATCAGGGCTCCCGCCCGCGCACCCTTAACTGGAGCGCCTCGGCCACGTGTTGTGGCTCAACGGACGCCGACTCGTCCAGATCTGCGATCGTACGTGATACTCTCAGAATCCGGTGACAGGCCCGGGCGCTCAAGCCGAAGGCGGAGGAACCGCGACGGAGCATGGTGTCCGCGGCATGGCCGAGCGGACAGTGGTCTCGGATCGCGCGAGGTGAGAGGTGGGCGTTCAGCGAGGATGAGCGCCCAAAGCGCCGGGCTGCCCTGGCACGAGCGACCCGGACGCGACACCGCATCGCCGGACTCTCAGGTTCGCCCGGACCTGCCCGCAGCTCGCTCCAGTCAAGCGATGGAACGTCCACATACATGTCGATCCGGTCCAGGAATGGCGCGCTCAGCCGAACCGTGTGCCGGCGCACGCGGGCCGGATCGCAAGTGCAGCTGCCATCGGGTTCGACCAGGCGGCCGCAGCCACAGGGATTCATGGCTGCCGCCAGCAGAAAGCGGGCGGGGTAGCGCACCTGCGTTCCCGCCCGGGTTATCGACACTACCCCCTCCTCCAGGGGCTGCCGCAGAGCCTCGAGCGTGGAAGGCCGGAATTCAGTGATTTCGTCGAGAAACAGGACCCCGTGGTGAGCCAGCGAAATTTCGCCCGGCCGCACCGGTACTCCTCCCCCCACCAGGCCGACGCCGGTGATCGTGTGGTGCGGGGCCCGGAAGGGTCGGTCGACCAGCAGTCCTGTCCCAGGGGCGAGTCGGCCGGCGACGCTGTGCACGGCCGTGGCCTCCAGCGCTTCGTCCCGCGTCAGCGGCGGGAGTATCGTCGGGAGCGCGCGTGCCAGCATCGTCTTGCCAACTCCCGGAGCGCCGCGCAGCAGGATGTTGTGCCCGCCGGCCGCGGCGACTTCGAGAGCGCGTTTCGCCGTTCGTTGGCCCGAGACGTCCGCGAAGTCGTACGCCGGGGAGGCGGGCGACGCGGCCCGACTCGGTGCGCGGCGCGGCGGAGTCAGCTCCGCCTCGCCACGAAGGAACCCCAGCACCTGGCCCAGGCTGCCGGCGCCCAGGACCCGTAGTCTATCGGCCGCCTGCGTTTCTCCCAGGTTCGCCTCCGGGACGATCAGGCCGTCGAGGCCCTTCATGCGTACGAAGCGAAGAGCGATGGGCAGGGAGCCTCGAACCGGTCGTATCGTGCCGTCGAGTCCAAGTTCACCCACGAAGCCCCAGCGGCTCACGCGGGCTCCAGGGACGTGACCCGCGCCCGCGAGCACGGCTACCGCCACCGCGAGGTCGAAGGCGGCTCCCTCCTTCCTGACATCCGCCGGCGCCAGATTGACGGTGATACGAAGACCCGGCACCCGAAGACCGAGCTGAGCGGCGGCGGAACGGAACCTCTCCCTGCACTCTCGGGCCGATGACGGGGCGAGGCCGACGATTCCAATCATCGGAGTGCCCCGCCGAATGGCCACCTCGACCCGGACGGGAATCGCCTCCAGGCCGAGCAGTGCAGCGCTGAATGCCGTTTGAACCATGGCCAACAGGATGGAGCATGGCTTCAACGGATCGTCACGACCCATGTCGCGGAGGTCGCCGGGCGGGGGTCAGACGAACGTCGAGATTTCCTCGAGCGGCTTTCGGACGAGGGCCGGCACGAGGGCGTCTTCCGCCGGGTGCCCCACGACGAGGATGAGAAACGGCCGCTCACGATCGGGCCGACCCAGCAGCGACCCGAGGAATCGCATCGGGCTCGGCGTATGGGTCAGCGTCGCCAGGCCGGCCGCGTGGGCGGCCGAGACCAGCATCCCGGTGGCGATTCCCACCGATTCCTGGACGTAGTAGTTCTTCACCCGTTCGCCTGCATCGTCCACGCCGTAGCTCTCCGCAAATACGACGATCAGCCAGGGAGCGATCTCGAGAAACGGCTTGTCGGCATTGGTGCCGAGCGGCGCCAGGGCCTCGAGCCAATCGGCCGGGGCCCGATGCTCGTAGAACTCCGCCTCCTCACTCTCGGCCGCTTCCCTTATCCGTCGCTTCGTCCCGGCGTCGGACACTGCAACGAACTGCCAGGGCTGCCGGTGTGCCCCGCTCGGCGCCGTTCCGGCCGCGAGGATACAATCTTCGATGATGGCCGCCGGAACAGGACGGTCCGAGAAATGGCGAACAGTGCGCCTCCTCGATGCCTCCGCTCGGAATTCGCTGGCCCGGCGTGCCATCTCGTCATCGGGCAGCGAGTGCCAATCCAGCGGCTCGAACCGATCTTCTGCCATATGATCCTCCGTTGGGTCGACCGGCGGCACCCGCCGCACGGCTCATCGTCGTAACGTTTCACGCGCGTCACGGTGAGGCAATCGACTGTCCCGGGAGAGCGGCGCGGGACTATACTCGGCGGCGTGAGGAGACCCGTACCCTGAGGACGAAACCAGTGCCGAACCAAACCCACCATTCGCCTGCCGGCCACGCGCGCGTTCTGGGGTACGCTGCCGCGGTAGGAGCCGGGACCCTCTGGGGAACCACGGGTCCGATCAGCACGGCACTGTATGCCGAGGGCGCCGCCTTGACGGGAGTGGGTTTCTGGCGAGTCGCCGTGGCCTCGCTGGCGCTCCTTGCCGTCGGCCTGGTGCGGCGGGATCTCCTGCGCGTTGATCGTCGCGGTTTGCTGGTAATCGGCTTGGGAGG
>CAYWLF010000106.1:0-7766 GCA_964458875.1 uncultured Gemmatimonadota bacterium | reverse complement strand
TCAGGTGACGGTAGCCGTACACGTCCCGGACGGTCTCTTCCAGGTGATAGAAGTTCCGGCTGCCGGCGTACGCCTCATCGCCCAGCATCATGCCGGCCCACTGCCGATCGCTCATCGCGCTCGTGCCGGAGTCGGTCAGGAGGTCGATGTATACGTCCTCGCTGCGCAGGAGGAACGTGTTGTATCCCGCTTCCTCGAGCGCCTGCTCACGGAAGTCGCGGGTCGTCATCTTGATGGGTTCCACCATCTTCACTTTCCAGGGCTCGGCCCAGGATCTGCGGCGTGTCGGCATGGAAATCCCTCGTCTATGAATGGATCGTGTATGTATATCCGGTCGGCCCGTGCTCGGCCGGCTCTCGTCCGGGAGCGAGAAGCTGCGGACCCGGGAAGCCGCGGTTAATCTTGTTCGAAAAGCAAGGATCGGACCGCGGTGAGACCCCCGATCTCCGCCCGCCCGCGTGACCCCGGGAGTTGCGGATGTTCGCCTTCGCCCGATGTGCGACAAAGAGTCTCAGGTACCTTTGCCACCTTTCCATCCGGGGCGGCACACATCACCTTCAGGGGTCGCTTCCCGGCGGCGTTACTCGATCCAGGAGGTCCGGCCCATGCAGAATCGACCGGTCGTCATCGCGGTAGCCGTCCTCCTCCTGCTCGCGGCCCTCGCTTTCTGGCGCAGCTGCAGTATCTGAACCCTATCCCTGAGCAACCGATCGATCATGAATAGGCTCGAAGGACAGTGGATTCTCGTCACCGGCGCCAGCGCCGGCATCGGGGAGGCGTGCGCCCGACGGTTCGCGGAGAGCGGCGCCAGCCTCGTCCTGTGGGCCCGGCGCCTGGAACGCCTCGAGACGCTGGCCGCCGACCTGCGTGATCACCACGCCGCCGACGTCGAGATCCGGCAGGTGGATGTGCGAGACCGCGAACTGGTGGCCCTGGAAGCCGCAGCGCTTGTCGAATCGGGACGGGTGCCGGACATTCTCCTCAACAACGCGGGCCTGGCCAGCGGTTTCGACTCGATCCACGAAGGCGACTATGAAGACTGGGACCGGATGATCGACACCAACGTGAAGGGCCTGCTCAACGTGACGCGCGAGTTTCTTCCGCACATGGTGGCTCGCGGCACCGGTCACGTGGTCAACATCGGCAGCACGGCAGGTCACCAGGTGTACCCGAAGGGCAACGTCTACAACGCCTCCAAGTTCGCGGTTAAGGCGCTGACCGAGGGGATCAACCTGGATGTGGCTGGCACGAAGGTGCGCGTGTCCAGTGTGGACCCGGGCTTCGTACACACCGAGTTCTCGCGCGTCCGGTTTCACGGGGACGACGACCGGGCTGAAGGCGTCTACCAGGGATTCGACCCCCTGACCGCCGGGGACGTGGCCGACTGCGTGCACTTCGTCGTGACCCGGCCGCCACACGTGAACGTGTTCGACATGGTCCTTCTCCCCACGGCGCAACGGAACGTGTACGTGCTCGACCGGGACGACCCTTCGTGAACGACCAGAGTGGCGGGAACGGCGAGACCCGCATCGCGCCGCGTCCCGACGCCGAGGGCCGGCATAAGCGGCTGTCCGAATTCGCCCTTGCCCGTTTCGAGGGCTGGGCGCTGCCGAAGCTGGCCGCTGCCCTGCCGGAGTGGGTCATGCCTGACCACCTCACGGGCCTCGGACTCCTGGCCTCGACCGGAATCGCCGTCTCCTACATGCTCACCAACCGGGACCCGGCCTGGATGTGGGTAGCCAGCGGCCTGTTGGTGATCCACTGGTACGGGGACAGCCTCGATGGCACGCTCGCCCGCTATCGGAAGATCGAGCGACCGCGTTACGGGTTCTACCTGGACCACCTCACGGATGCGTATTCGACGCTCGCCATCGGCCTCGGTCTCGGATTCTCCCCCTACATGCTCCTGTCCGTCGGTCTCGCCATCACGATCGCCTACCTCCTGCTGTCCGTGAACGTGTACCTCGAGACGCACGTGTTCGGCGAGTTCAAGCTCGGGCACGGCATACTCGGCCCAACCGAGGCCCGCGTGCTGCTGATCGCCCTCAACACGGGCGCCGCGATCTTCGGCCCTCTCCGGTTCTACGTGGTCGGAGTTCCGTTCACGCCGTACGACGTTCTCGGACTCCTCGGGGTGGCCGGCATGGTGGTCCTGCTGCTGAGCCGCGCGACCCGGAATCTCAAGACGCTGGCGGTCCTCGAGCCGCCGGGTCGTCGGAGGGATGTGCAACAACCAGAGCTTTGATCGTCATCCGAGGGTGGAAAGCGAGAATACACCCTCTCGGAGGATACAGAGATGATCAGGAAGCTGGCAGCCGGCCTCGTCGTTGCCCTGTTCTACGTGGCCGCCGCGTCGATGCCGAATCCCGGTGTCGCCCCCGCGCAGGAAGCCCCCCGCCTCAGGTCCACCGCGAGCGACCGCGACGCGGTGATGATCACGGTTTACAACCAGAACTTCGGGCTGGTGCGCGAAGTCCGCGATCTGAGCCTGGCTCGTGGCCCCGTATCCCTTGAGTTCGGGGATGTCGCCTCCAGCATTCAGCCCGAGACCGTACACCTGAGGGCGCTGGACGGAGGACGTCTGACCGTGCTGGAACAGAACTACCAGTACGATCTCCTGAGTCCACAGAAACTGCTCGAGAAGTACGTCGGCAGGATGGTCAAGGTGTATCGGTGGAACGAAGCCCTCGGCCGGGACGAGATGGTCGAGGCCGAGGTTCTCTCCGTGAACCAGGGGACGATCCTGAAGATCGGGGACGAGATCACGTTCAACTATCCGGGACGCCTCGCGTTTCCGGAAGTCCCCGACAACCTGATCGCCCGACCCACCCTGCTCTGGAAGCTGGACAGCGGGGCGAACCGCCAGCGGGTCGAGACCTCCTATCTGACGCACAACCTGAATTGGAAGGCCGACTACGTGATGGTGGTGGATGAGGACGACCGCCACGGCGACATCACGGGCTGGGTCACCCTCACCAACCAGAGCGGGGCCAGCTACGAGAACGCTCAGCTCAAGCTGGTCGCGGGAGACGTACAGCGCGTGTCGGCCCCGCAGGCCTACGGCCAGGCCCGCAAGTCGGTCATGGCTGCCGAAATGTCCATGGATCAGGCCTTCGCGGAGGAAGCGTTCTTCGAGTACCACCTGTACACCCTGAACCGGCCGGCCACCGTGCTGAACAACGAGCAGAAGCAGGTCACCCTGCTCGAGGCGTCCGACTACGGGATCAAGAAGCGACTGATCTTCTACGGCGCGGCCTACTATTTCCGCGGATCGTACGGCCAGATTGAGTCGAACCAGAAGGTCGGCGTGTTCCTGGACTTCGAGAACAGCGAGAAGAACGGTCTCGGCATGCCGCTTCCGGCGGGGGTCGTCCGGGTCTACAAGAGCGACAAGTCGGGCGCTCAGCAGTTCATCGGGGAAGACCGGATCGATCACACGCCGCGTGACGAGACGGTACGGATCAAGATGGGCGAGGCCTTCGACGTCGTGGGTGACCGCCGGCAGATGGACTTCGACATCATCGCCGACTGCGTCACCGAGAGCGAGTGGGAGATCAAGCTCCGCAACCACAAGGACGAAGAGGCCGAGGTCGAGGTGTTCGAGCCGATCGGCGCCGATTGGGACATCCTCTCGTCTTCGCACCGGGCGACCAAGCTCGACGCGCACACGTTCAAGTTCACGGTCAAGATTCCGCCGCGTGGCGAGCAGACGATCAAGTACCGCGTACGAGTGCGCTGGTGCTGATTCCGTAGCGATCCGGGCTCCAGCCCGTGGGGTTGAATAGCGCACCGCCGCTTCGGGTACCCATCCCGGAGCGGCGGTCTTCGCATCGAGGCGGTGAAACTGGCCTGTTCCGGAGCCGTATCCTAGCTTGGAAGATTGCGTTTGCCGGGCGTGGCCCGGCGCGTCACCGGGGTTTGCGGGAGTGTGATGACGGAACAAGAGCGGGACTGGATCGGACAGCTGCGTGAGCGACATGTCTTTCGTACCGCCGTGCTCTACATCGGCGGTGCGTGGATCGTCGCACAGGTGGGCGACTTTGCGATCCAGAACTATGACGCCCAGAGGAAGTACCTCGACGTCGTCCTCTACGTGCTGACCGTCGGCCTTCCGGCTGCGCTCATCCTCGCCTGGTACCATGGCTCGAAGGGGGCTCAGAAGGTCACGCGCATCGAGGCGATCATGCTGGGCGTGCTGGCCGTGGCTGGGATCGTCGGATCCGTCCTTCTCCTGGGTCGGGCGACGGAGGCGCGGGAGCAGGAGCGCTCCGCGGTTCTCCTTCCTGCGGCCACCACGGACCTCGGCGCCGGGTCTGTCGCGATCCTGCCGCTCGCCAACAACACGGGCGCCGACAGCCTCGACTGGCTGAGCAGCGGCCTCGCGGACATGCTGACGACCAACCTGGCCCAGATCACATCCGTTCGCGTTGTGGGCGTCGAGCGCCTCCTCGACCTGATGCGACAGGCGAACGCGGAGGAAGCGGAGAGTATCCCCGACGATCTCGCGCTTGACATCGCACAGGCGTCGGGAGCACGGCTCATGGTTCGCGGATCGATCGCGGGCTTGGGCTCGGATCTACGCATGGACCTCCGCCTCATCGACCTGGAGGACGGAACGGTCGTCACGGGTGGCAGCGCCCGGGGTGAAGATGTTTATGCCCTGGTGGACGAGCTTTCCGCCCGGCTTTCACCACACATTCTCGGCGGTGTTGTCCAACCGACCGAGCTCACTCCGATAGCCCAGTTCGCATCGGGAAGCCTCGACGCGTTCCGCGAGTACCGCGAGGGAATCCGGGCCGAGCGGCTCTTCCATCTGTCGGACGCACGTGAGCACTACCGGCGCGCGGTGGAAATCGACTCCACGTTCGCCGTGGCCTCGCTCCGCCTCGGCCTGGCGGAATTCCAGGGAGGGAACATCGCCGACGCGACGGACGCGATGACCCGGGCCGAGAGGTTCATCGATCGCACGTCCGAGCGGGACCGGCTGATGATCGAGGCGATGATGTCGTTCATCCGGTTCGATGCAGAGGCGGCCGAGGAGCGGCTCAGTCAGCTGATCGCCCGGTACCCGGACGACAAGGAGGCTCGAACCTGGCTCGCGATCCTGTACTCCCGGATGGACCGGCAGGATGATCGACAGCATGTGCTGGAGGAGATCATCCGGCTGGATCCGTTCTACGCACCGGCGTACAATGAGCTGGCTTACTTTGCCGCGAGAGCCGGAGACACGGTGGCGGCCGACAGTCTCAGCCGGCTCTACCAGGAGCTGGAGCCGGACCAGCCGAACCCGCACGACTCCAGGGGCGAGATCCTGGAGATGCTGGGGCGACCCGAGGAGGGTCGGGAGGCGTTCCGCGAAGCGATCCGGGTCGACGAGAGCTTCATCGTGGGGTACCAGCACCTGGTGCGCTCCTACTTCCGGGCAAGCGACATGCCCGGCGCCCGCGCCGAACTCGCCACGCACCTCGGGAGCGAGGACTCTGATGTCTCCGTGTGGATGCGGCTCCTGTCCGCAGACTCGTACGTGGCGGAGGGACGGTACCTCGACGGCCTCGATGAGTACGAGAAGGCCGCCGCCAGAGCGCGCGAGCTGGGGCGCGACGATCTCCTGCTTGTGGCCCTCCTGGACGCCGGCAGCCTGGCGGTAGCGCTCGGGGAGTTCGATCGCGCGGCGGCGGCCTTCAATGAGACCCGCCCACTTGATCCGTACAGTGGGGAGGCGTTCTTCGGTAGCCTCACGGCTCTCGGGCTGCAGGGCCGGGTGGACCAGATGCGCGGCATCCGCGAGGCGGTGGCGGCGAACTTCGACCAGGTTCCGGAGGGCTTCCGGGAGTTCGCGGAGCTGAACCTGCGGTACACGGACGCCCTGATCGCCTTCCATGCCGGGGAACTGGAGAACGCCGCGCGGGTGTTCGGTGAGACCCAGCAGGACTTCCGGCTTCAGTACATGTTTCGGGAGCAGGTCCAGGCGCTGCTGGAGCTCGGGCGGGCCGAGGAAGCCCGCCGGCCGGCCCGGCGGATGTCGGGAGCACGCGTGATGGGGGCCGAGAACCGGATCCAGCCGCTCGTCGAGCAGGAGCGCATGTACTGGAGCGCACGCGTGGACGAGGCGACGGGGAACACGCAGGCCGCAATCGAACGCTATGAAAGGTTGTACGGCATGGCGGGTGACGGACTTCGACAGATTCCGTGGCTGGCGGATACCGAGGATCGGCTGAATCGATTGAAAGAGGCGGAAGCCTCGAGAGGAGAATCGTGAAGGACTTCTTCCAGCAACTGCAGGAGCGGCACGTTCTGCGCACTGCCGTGCTGTATCTCGGCGCGGGCTGGGTTGGCCTGGAGTTCATCGGCTTCGTGGTCGAGAACTACGGATTCGACCGGGCCGTGCTCGATTGCGCTCTCCTCATCATCGGCGTCGGACTTCCCATCGCTCTCATCATCTCGTGGTACCACGGCGCGGGAGGACGGCAGACCGTCCCTCGGTCCGAGGGATTGATGGTGGGAACCCTCATTCTCGTCGGATTGATCGGTTCGGGCGTCATCCTCACCCGCGATCGGCCGGAGCCTCGTTCTCCCACGCTCGCTCCGGCGGGCCTGGTGCCGGAAGATCTCGGGGAAGGCTCGCTTGCCGTCCTTCCGCTGGCGAATCGGACGGGCGCGGACAGTCTCGACTGGCTCGGACCGGGACTCGCGGACATGCTCACGACCAACCTGGCCCAGTTGGAAGGCCTACGGGTGGTGAGCGCCCAGCGCCTCCTCGATCTCCTGCGGCAGGCGGGACGCGAGGAGACCGAAGCGATCCCGGACGACCTGGCCCTGCAGATCGCCTCGCAGTCGGGGGCTCGAGCATTGGTGCGCGGCTCTTTCATGGCGGTGGGCGACGAGGTCCGTGTGGACGTTCAGCTCATCGACCTCGAAGACGGTACGGTCACTGCGGCCGAACAGGCCCGCGGATCCGACGTGTTCGCACTAGTGGATGACGTGTCCGCCCGCCTGTCCAGCCGGATGCTGGGGCCGGCATTCACGCCCACCGAACTTACCCCGGTGACGCAGCTCGCCACGGGTAACATCGAGGCATACCGGGAGTACCAGGAAGGCCTGCTCGCTGAGCGGCGCTTCCTGCTGGAGCAGACGGAAGGGCACTATCGGCGGGCCGTCGAGCTGGATCCGGAGTTTGCCATCGCGTGGCTGCGCCTTGGCATGCTGGGCAACGTGGTCGGCCAGGAGGCCCTGCAGGCGTTCCAGAACGCGGACCAGTACAAGGACAAGGCGAACGAGCGCGATCGGTACATGATCGAGGCGATGTTCGCGGCGAACTTCCAGAGAGACCTCGCCGCCGCCGACTCGCTCCTGCGCGAGTTGATCGAGAAATACCCGGAGGAGAAGGAAGCCCGGTATCAGCTCGGCGTCTTCTACGACGCGACGGACAGGGACCGGGAGGCCATATCGATTATCGAGGAAGCGGTTACCCTCGATCCATACTACGCACCCGGCGTCAACCACCTGGCATACCTCGCGGGCCGAAACGGCGATTCAGTCGGCGCGGATACTCTCAGCCTGAAGTACTTGGAGTTGGAGCCGGGTCAGGCGAATCCGCACGACTCGCGAGGCGAGATCCTCGAGATGATAGGGCGGTACGACGACGCCAGGGAGGAATTCCGGGCCGCGCTGGAGATAGAACCTGGATTCCTGGCCTCTTACGAACACCTGGTCCGCTCGTATCTGCGCCGGGCCGACGCCGAGGGAGCCCGCGCCGCCCTCGAACC
>CAYWLF010000105.1:0-7809 GCA_964458875.1 uncultured Gemmatimonadota bacterium | reverse complement strand
TCAATCACGGCGAACGCTGGCAAGCGCTCCTCGGGTCGGGTAGCATAATACGTCATGATGCGGCCACGGGGGAGCGCAGCCGCCTGCGCGCACTGGAGGTTACTAGGTGAAGCGATATCCAGCGTACGATCCGCCCGAGTACCTGGCCTGGGAAGCCGACGACCGGCTCCTGGAGTCGTTTCGCGATACGCTTGCCCGAGATCCGGTAAGGCATTCGATCGTCGAGAGGCTCGATGACGCCACGTTGCTGGGTCTTTATCGGGGCCTGATACGCTTTCGCCTGCACGACATCGCGCTCAAGAGGTGGGTTAAGCGCGGCGTGATTTCGAAGGCCTGGTTGGGTACGGGAGAGGAAGCGGTCACCGTAGGGGTGGTACACGCACTTCGACGCCACCCCGGCGGCGACGTGGTTGCCCCGATGATCAGGAACGCAGGGGCATGCTGCGAGATGGGCATCCCGATGGCAGACCTCCTCCGTTCATACCTGGGTACGGCTGACGCTCCCACGCGCGGGCGGGATCTGCATCTGGGGGACTTCGCGCGCGGCGTGGTAGCGCCGATCAGCATGGTCGGTTCAGTGTCCACCGTCGTGAATGGGTACGCGGTGGCCTTCACCCGTCGCTCCGAGGACAGGGTGGCCGTAACCTGGATCGGGGACGGATCGACCAAGAGCGGTGAGGTCCACGAGGCATTGAACTTCGCGGCAGTTCGGCGCCTGCCCGTGGTGTTCGTGATCCAGAACAACCAGGTGGCGCTCGGGACTCGTCTACAGCAGCATCACCGGGCGGAGGGCTTCGCGGGATGGGGAGCAGCCTACGGCATGGCCGCGCACGCCGTGGATGGAAACAACGTGCTGGATGTCCACGCGGCGGCGGTCCAGGCGGTAGCGGCGTGTCGTGAGGGGAACGGTCCGGCGTTGATCCTTGCCGAGACGTTTCGAATGGGGGGGCACGCGACTCATGATGAGCGTGAGGCCCGGCAGATGATGAGTCCCGAGTTGTTTCAGGAGTGGGGACGGCGCGATCCTGTCGGTATGTACGAAGAGTATCTCGCGGATTTCGGGCGGTCCCTGGTGCCGGTGGATGGCAGCGCGGCAGACCGTGCCGCCGATACAGGCGACTGGAATCGACTTCTCATGCAGCGAATAGAAGCGGAGACCCTGGAGGAAGTCGACACCGCCGAGCAGGAGGCTCTACGCAGTCTCGAGACCTCGATACCTCAGGCAGGCCCGAGCGAAGCCCTGGACTGCTACGGCTGAAGCCTGTCCCGGGCCGTGTGGATCAAACCGCTGAGCGTCGAGCCATCCTCGGGCATCGTCGCGTAAGATAGCCTCTGGAACCACGCGCCCATGTCCCCCGCGCGCAGGGCCCTGAGCACCCGACTGGCCACCCGGCGTGTCGCGCCGCTCCCGCCTTCAGGCACTCCGATCATTATCAGGTCGTCCACATAGCGGGCGATCAGATCGTATTCCCGAAGCTCCGCCCGTGACGTTGCTACCGCCCTTCGCAATCCTCGAAGATTGGGCGCCGAAATCTCCAGTACGAGGAGGCCGAAGCCCCGTCCGTACCGTCGACACCGCTTCAGCTCGGCTGCGGCCAGTGCGTCAAAGCCCTCTCGATTGTAGATCCCGGTGAACGGATCGCGGTAGGGCAGGAATCCCACTCCATCGGTCAGGAGTCGGCCGACCCGGAGCGCCTGCCGAAACCTCGACTCTCCCACGTGTCCGCGCAGCTCACGAAGGCGAGCCGCGACGTCAGCCGCCGCCACGAAACTCTCCATGAGGAGACGCAGCCGATCTACGTTGGGTGCGCCGCGGACCTGTTGCCAATCGGCCTGCAATCGCCACAACATTCCTGCCAGCTCGGCCGCTGCTCCCTCGATCGAAGCCGAGGCGTTTCCTGCCGTGATCGACGAGGAGATGTGCGTCGGCCGATGCGGAGGTTGGGATCCGCCGAGGGCCACGATCAGCGTGACCACTCTGTCCGCGGCCCCCTGGAGCGCCGATGCGAGGCGGTCCAGGTCGGGGCCAGAGTCGCCGTCCAACACAGCCTTCCAACGCTGAGCCGCTTCCCAGATCTTGGCGTCAATCTCCCGACTGGTCGATACGACGACCCGTGGCGCGGGACGCTCACGCGCAACGTAGCCTCGGCTCGTGCCCCCCACGAGCGCCGGGTCGGACGCCGCGTCAGGACCCCCGGCGAGGGAGAGGGACTCCAGCGCGTCGGCGAAACGCCGTGAGCGAACACGGACGTCAGACAGCGTTTCCGGGGTAGGTTCATCCCGGAAAGATCGCCAGTCCCGCCGCAGCCGACGAAGCTGCCGCTCGAGGCCCCGGAGCCTGGCCAGCAGTCTGTATCCGTCCGGCGTTTCGCTCATCGCTACAGATGTCCCTGTGAAGCGTAGTGCAACTGAACAGCGCAAAATGGACCGGGCTCGTGCCCGTACGGGCCGAACGCACCGAGCCGAGGGGCGTTGGTGCATTCTCCGTGCCCGGATCTCGAGCCGGGGCACGACCGGTTGACGTTCCGTGGGCTGAATGTAGCTTGCGCGACTCGGCATCGGCTTCACCCGCATCCGGACTCCGACTGTGCTTCGAATTACCTTTCTCGGTACCTCCTCCTCGCGTCCCACCGTGCGACGCAACGTGTCCAGCGTTGCCTTGCAGCGAGATGGCGAGATGTTCCTCTTCGATTGCGGGGAGGGAACGCAGCGCCAGATGATGAGATTCGGCGTTGGGTTCTCGGTACGAGAGATCTTCATTTCCCATCTTCATGCTGACCACTATCTGGGTCTGCCGGGACTACTGAGGACGATGAGTCTGCAGGGGCGTGAAGAAGAATTGGTCGTCTGGGGAGGGACGGGTACGGAGGGCGCCCTGCGGGCGGCGATCGAACTCGGCGGTGACCGACTGCAGTTCCCGATCGCAGTCCGTGAATTCCCGGCCGGGGAGTCCATTCGTTATGACGGCTTCGAGATTCGGGCTTTTCCAGTCGAGCATACCCTCCCATCCATGGGACTGGCTCTGGTCGAGGACGACAGGCTTGGCCGCTTCGATGTGGGGATGGCAAGGCGGTTGGGCGTTCCCGACGGCCCGGAATTCGGCCGGTTGCACAGGGGCGAAGATGTCGAACTCGAGAGCGGCGCTGTCGTCAGCCCGGCGGATGTCGTCGGGCCGACGCGTCCGGGGAGAACGGTGGTGTTCTCGGGAGATACGCGTCCATGTGCGTCTACCGTCGAGGCCGCTCGAGGGGCGGATTTGCTGATCCACGAAGCGACGTTCTCGGAGGAGGACCTGCGAAGGGCTCGGGAAACGAGGCACTCGACCGCCAGGGAGGCCGCAACAGTGGCCAGACAGGCCGGTGTGCGGAAGCTGATACTCACTCACTTCAGTGCCAGGTATTCGGAGCAAGCCTACCGACTTGTGAAGGAAGCGGAGGCCGTTCATCCGGCGGTGGCGGCTGAGGACGGATTGAGCCTCGAGTTGGCATTCGCCGATGACCCGGCCGGGACGGTGGCGTGATCGACGCAACGGTCCCCGGGGACAAGTCCATCGCACATCGGTTTCTCATCCTCTCGACGCTGGCCGACGGTGACTCGATTCTCTCCGGCGTGCCCGCGTCGCTCGACGTACTCCGCACGATTGCCTGCCTTCGTTCCCTTGGGGCCGACATTGAGAACGGTGGAGGTGGAGTAGTCCGGGTGTCCGGGCCGTCGAGGTGGCGTTCCCCTTCCGCTCCTCTCGATTGCGGGAACAGCGGAACCACGGCGCGTCTTCTCACCGGTTTGCTAGCCGGCCTTGGTGTGGAAGCGGAACTGACGGGCGACGAGTCGCTCATGCGGCGTCCCATGGACCGCGTCGTGTACCCCCTACAGGCAATGGGGGCGCGGGTGAGCTATGCCGGTTTGCCGGATCGCCTTCCTTTGCGGGCGGAAGAGCGAGCGAGTGGAGGTTTGCGGACGTTGCGGTACCGACCCCGGGTGTCCTCCGCCCAGGTGAGGGCGGCTTTGCTTCTAGCGGCTCTGACAGGAAGGGTGGACCTCGAGATCGTCGATCGCCTTCGACCACGGGATCACACGGAGAGGATCCTCCGGTCAATGGGGGCCCCCGTGACCACGGAGCCCGTGACCACCGGGGATCGTATCACGTTCCCGGCAGCAAGTTGGGGCGGCAGGCTGGAGCCGCTGAATGCATTGGTCCCGGGCGATCTCTCGTCGGCGGCGTTCCTGGTCGTGGCGTCCTTGTTGACGGACACCGACCTCAGGGTCCGATCGGTCGGACTGAATCCTACGCGAGACGGCTTCGTTAGCCTGCTTGAGACGATGGGGGCGGCGATCGAGGTCTCGGAGACAGGTACTGAGGCCGGTGAGCCTGTCGGAGACGTTCTGGTGCGCTCGTCGACATTGCAGCCGTTCTCGATCGACGAGAATCTCGTCCCACAGTTGATCGATGAAGTACCGGCCCTCGCGGTCCTGGCCAGTCGCATTGACGGAGTCTCGGTCGTCCGCGGGGCGGGAGAACTTCGCGTGAAGGAGAGTGATCGGTTGACGCTGCTTGCCTCCAATCTTCAGGCTCTGGGCGTTCGGTGCGAAGAACTTCCCGATGGACTGGAGATCCGCGGTACGGCCGATCCGTTGACCGGGACGGTCAGAACCGGAGGCGACCATCGAATCGCGATGGCATTCGCGGCGCTCGGCACGGCTCCGGGTTGTACTATCGAGGTGGACGAACCGGGGTGCGTGGACGTGTCGTTCCCCGGTTTCTGGGAGGCGTTGAGCCATTTGGCTAAGGATGAGGAAACAAGGTGAGAGGCATCACCATAGCAATCGACGGTCCCGCTGCATCGGGCAAGAGTACGACCGCCGCGCGCGTCGCGCGCGCCTTGGGCTACAACCACCTCAACTCTGGATTGCTGTATCGAGGCGTCACCTGGGTAGCCCGAACCGAGGGCTGGCCGGACGATGAACTCGGCTTTGATCGGAGACTCGCCGATTTGGACATCGGGCTTGAGAGGGTGGGAGCCGGATACAGGGTGCTGGTGAACGGAGCGGATCCGGGATTGAACCTGGTGTCTCCCGCAACCTCGGCCGCGGTATCGGAGGTGTCAGCGAGACGGGCCGTTCGAGACAGGGTGCTGAGCCTGCTCAGGGCCGAGGGCGGCCGTGGCAGCGTTGTATGTGACGGCAGGGATATCGGCACAGTCGTCTTCCCGGGCGCTGAGCTGAAGGTGTTCCTGGTTGCCACGGCCGAAGAGAGGGGCAGACGGCGGCTTCTCGACCATGGTCTCGAGCCCACCGAAGACGCGATCCGAAGGGAAGCGGAGACGCTCGCGGAGAGGGACGCGGCGGATTCGAGCCGTTCCGTGTCTCCGCTGAGGGCGGCCAGTGATGCCATCCAGGTGGACACGACCGAATTGAGTGCCGAACAGGTGGTCCGGCGTATCGTCTCGCTGGCCCGCGAGAGGGGAGCAGCCATTAGTTGACGCATTCCCGCACCCGGTCTACTTTTCTGCGCTATTGTCCGTGGATCGAAAGTATTACTTGAACCCCTGAGCGCGCCCATCGATGGATCGCTTGGCAGGTAGAGCGTTTCCGCTTTCCTGCCACTTGTTTTTCAGATTCAAGGGCGGACGCCAAATCCGAACGGTACACACCGAATGAGTACGAAGGACGAGCAGATCACCGCTGGCGAGAACCTGGTCGATGAGCCGGGCGACACCCCCATGACCGAGACGCCGGTCGAAGCAGCTGCGGTCGAGGATCCGGTGGAAGACCAGGGCGCGGTGACCCCCGACGAGACGGAAGTCTCGAATGAGGCTGAGGGCGAAGCAGAGCCCGCCGAAGCGGATCGTGACGAGGAAGCATCCGTTGACGACGATCCCCAGGACGAGGTCGAAGATCTGGCCCAGGCGATCGACAGCACCGAGGAACCCGAGGCGCGTTCAGCTGTCGGCGACGGAGTGGTCGATGAAGAGGCGGGCTGGACTACGCTCGCCTTCGGAATGGCCGAGGGAATGTCGGTGGAGATGTTGGAGGGAGGGGAATACTCGTCCGACGAATACGACGAGATGATGGCCCTGTACGAGGACACGCTCAGCGAGATCGCCGAAGGTGAAATCGTGAAGGCGACGGTACTTCGCAAGACCGAATCGGCCGTGATCCTCGATGTGGGCTTCAAGTCCGAGGGGCTGATTCCCCTGGACGAGTTCCGTGATCCCGACACGATCGAGCCCGGTGACGAAGTCGAAGTCTTCCTCGAGAGTCTCGAGGACCAGGAAGGGGTGGTCGTTCTTTCGAAGAAGAAGGCCGACTTCCTGCGAGTCTGGGAGAAGATCAAGGAAGCTTACGACGACGATCGGACCGTCCCGGGTATCCTCAAGCGCAAGATCAAGGGTGGTGTGACGGTCGATCTCATGGGAGTCGACGCCTTCCTCCCGGGTTCGCAGATAGCGCTCCGAAGAGTGCCCAACGTGGATGAGCTGATTGGCCACGAATACGACTTCAAGATCCTCAAGCTAAACAAGCGGCGCCGAAATATAGTAGTAAGCCGGCGGGTGATCCTGGAGGAGGAGCGGGCGACGAAGCGGGAATCGCTCAAGACGGAGTTGCAGGTCGGTCAGGTCCGCACTGGAATCGTCAAGAACATCACCGATTTCGGTGCCTTTATCGATCTGGGAGGCATGGATGGTCTCCTGCATATCACCGACATGTCGTGGGGCCGGATCGGCCATCCCTCCGAACTCTGCCAGATCGGGGACGAACTCGAGGTGAAGATCCTCGATATCGATTGGGACCGCGAGCGTATTTCGCTTGGTCTCAAGCAGCTTCAGGCGTATCCGTGGGAGGACGTCGCCGCCAAGTACCCGGTCGGGAGCCGGGTACGCGGACGTGTGGTATCCATCACCAACTACGGCGCCTTTATAGAGCTGGAGAAGGGGGTCGAAGGCCTCGTCCACATCTCCGAGATGAGCTGGACTCGAAACGTCCGGCACCCGTCTCAGCTTGCCTCTATCAATGACGAGATTGAGTGCGTGGTGCTGCGTGTCGACGAGGAAGAGAAGAAGATTTCTCTCGGCATGAAGCAGACCGAGGAGGACCCCTGGTTGGCGCTTCCCGCGAAGTACCCGCCGGGATCGAAGATCAGCGGAGTGGTTCGCAACCTCACGTCCTTCGGTGCGTTCGTCGAGGTCGAGCCCGGGATCGACGGACTGGTGCACATCTCGGACATGAGTTGGACCCGGAGGGTGCAGCATCCGTCCGAAGTGGTTCGCAAGGGTGAAGAGGTTGAGGTCGTTGCCCTCAGTATCGACCCGGATCAGAAGAGGATCTCTCTCGGACTCAAGCAGGTTGACGACGATCCGTGGTACGAGCTGGCGCAGCGTTTCGAGCCCGGCACCGAATCCGAGGGACATGTCGTCCGGTTGCTGGACAAGGGTCTGGTCGTGGATCTCGGGGACGATGTCGAAGGTTTTGTCCCGATATCGCAGCTCGGGGTGGACGAGGAGTTGGGCGATCCGGCCGACCTCTTTGTCGAAGGCGATCGTCTCGAGCTGAAGGTGCTCGAGTCCGATCCGATCAACCGGCGAATTGTTCTCTCTGTGACGGACGCGCCGGGGGTTGAAGAGAGGGCGGCGGCCAGGGCTGCGGCGCCTCCGGAGGATTCGGACGCTTCGGACGCCGAGGATGCACCGGCTGCTGATGAGGGGGAGATCGAATCCGCCGAAGCCGAGGTGGCCGAGGTCGTCGAAGAAGTGGAGGCCGAAGCCGAGGTGGCCGAGGTCGTCGAAGAAGTGGAGGCCGAAGCCGAGGTGG
>CAYWLF010000104.1:0-7954 GCA_964458875.1 uncultured Gemmatimonadota bacterium | reverse complement strand
TTGATCGCCACGTTCGCGAGGCAGCCCTCGAGCGCCGCCCTGGCCAACGCGCCGGCAACCGCCAGATCGGAAGCCGCATTCTGATTTGATCGACCCTTCAGACGCCGGACCAGGCCCAGCACCACCGAGCAGCGCTCCGCGTTCTCCAGCGGGACCTTCGCCGCGCCGACCATGCCATCCTGGATGGCCGCTGACCGGGCCGTTTTCTCCTGGTCCGTGCACTTCGGCAGCGTGAAGGCCCGCATCACGGCGCCGAACGCCTCTGAGTCCTGCCTTCCGCCGCGCAGCAGGGAGCCCGTGAGCACCTGGGCCTCGGCGTCGATCTCACGGTAGTACGCCTCCGGCTCCATCCCTTCCCTGCCGATGGAAAGGCGGGCGACCATGCCGGCCAGTCCCGCCGCCATGGCGCCGGCGACCGCGGCGGCCGTACCCCCGCCTGTTTGATCGTCCTCCGGGTCAACCACCTTCAGAAACGCCGCAATGTCGTCGTCATTCCAGGTTGTCATGATTGCGTGGACCTTTCGTGGTACCGGGCATCAAGGATTGGCGTTCAGTGCTCTCGAACGTCGGCCAGTACGGCGTTGGACCGGACCAGGTCCGCGACGGCTTCGATGTCAGGCGTCAACGCCCGGTCGTGCTCGAGGAACTTCACCCGACTCCTGATCTTGTCGTAGACGGTACGTGTAAGAGGGGCCAGCCCATCGGGGCCGGTTTCGCGGAGATCGACGGCCTGCGCTGCCGAGAGAAGCTCGATCGCCACTATGTTACGCAGGTTGTCGAGGATCTCGAGCGTGTGCCGGGCGGCGTTCGCGCCCATGCTGACGTGATCCTCCTGGTTGGCGCTGGACGGAATCGAATCCACGCTGTCCGGGTGGGCCAGCGTCTTGTTGTCCGACACCAGGGCCGCGGCCGTGTACTGGGCCACCATCAGTCCGCTGTCGAGACCGGGGTTCGCGACCAGCATCGAGGGCAGTCCCTCGGAAAGATCGGGCGTCAGGAGGCGGAAAGTCCGACGTTCGCTCAGGCTGCCGACCTCCGCCACCGCAATTCCGATCAGGTCGAGCCACAGGGCCAGGCCCTGCCCATGGAAATTGCCGCCGGACACTACATCGGGACCGGACCCGTCGGGAAGGTCCATGAAGACGAGCGGGTTGTCGCTTGTTCCGCTGAGAAGACTGTCGACCCGACCCGTTACGAATCGAACGGCATCCCGGATCGGGCCGTGGACCTGGGGGATGCAGCGCAGGCTGTAGGCGTCCTGCAGGCGTTCCGGATCGCTGTCGAGTAGCCCGCTTCCCTCCAGGAGCCGGCGCAGGTTCCAGGCGACTTCGGATTGGCCCTTCTGTCCGCTGGCATCGTGAAGGGCCGGGTGCAGGAAGTTCGAACGGGCACGCAGGGCCTCGAGGGTGATAGCCGCAGCCGCCTCCGCGTGATCCAGAAGGTCGAGGGCGTCGCGAGCAGCCAGTGCGGCCGCGCCGAGCATGAAGGTGGTGCCGTTCGTCAGGGACAGCCCTTCCTTGGCACGCGGGACGAGCCTCGGGATTCCGGCCCTCTCCATGGCCTCGGCTCCCGTCAGAAGTTCCCCCTCGAACCATGCCTTGCCCGTGTCCTCGCCGTCGCCGTCCGGATCGCGCGTGATCACCAGGCCGATGTGGGCCAGCGGCGCCAGGTCGCCACTGGCGCCCAGCGATCCCTTCGACGGTACGTACGGCCGCACGCCCTTGTTCAGCATGCGGATGAAGGAATCGGCCACGTCCGGTCGTACACCCGAGTTGCCTCGGGCCAGCGTGTTGGCCCGCACGACCATCATGGCGCGCACTACGTCCTCGGCCAGGGGAGGTCCGACTCCGGCGCAGCAGTTCAGGATGAGGTTTCGGGACAGGCGACCGGCATCTTCGGGGCGCACGCGCTCGGTCGCCAGCGGCCCGAAGCCGGTGTTGACCCCGTAGATGGCTCGGTCCCCGGCGGCGACCGCGTCCTCGATCCACTGGTTGCTGCGAGTCATGCGCTCCCGTACAGGAGCGTCCAGCGGAGCCACCTTCTCGCCCCGTCGCGCGACGGCGACGACTTCGTCTATCGAGAGGTCACTACCCGTCAGTGTGATCATGGCTTAAGCCTCGATCGGCTCGCGGTTTGTGGGTGAGATCCAGCGCGGAAACTTACCCCGGCCTGCCGGGCCCTGCCAGCCGGGGTTCAGCAACAAGGTACGAGGCCGTATGTTGATCCTTCCATCGTCGAGGACGAGGATGCGCGGTCCGTCACACTCTGACGCCGACCCGCGCCAGACAGGCCGATTCAGGTTCCACCAGATACGGAAGGCATGCACCCATGCAACAGATAGGGCCGTACATCAGCAGCTACGGGGTGGAGAATCACGGAATCCGCTCGGCGAACATCGTGCGCTGGAACTACACGGCTCCGGCCCTATACGAGCACGCGATCCGGGCCAACGAGGCGATGCTGGCTGGAGGCCCCCTGGTCGTGCGCACGGGAGACCACACCGGGCGCTCGGCGAACGACAAGTTCGTGGTCCGCGAGCCTACGAGCGAAGACAAGGTGTGGTGGGGAGAGGTCAACCGGCCGTTCTCGACCGAGGACTTCGAAGCGATCCACCGCCGCATGTCGGCCTACGTGCAGGGCCGGGGGATCTTCGTCCAGGACTGCTACGCCGGGGCCGATGCTGAATACCGCATGCCGATTCGGATCATCACCGAGCACGCGTGGCACAGCATGTTCGCCCGAAACATGTTCATCATGGCTCCGAACGAGGACCTCCCGGAGTTCGTTCCGGAGTTCTCCGTAATCCAGATGCCCGGCTTCCACGCCGCCCCCGAAGTCGATGGCACGGACTCGACGGTGTTCATCCTCGTCGACCTGGGCGCCCGGCTGGTCCTGATCGGCGGCACCAGCTACGCGGGCGAGATCAAGAAGTCCATCTTCACGATCATGAACTACCTCCTGCCGGCCCGCGAAGTGCTGCCCATGCACTGCTCGGCCAACGTGGGACCGGATGGAGACTCCGCCGTGTTCTTCGGTCTCTCGGGAACCGGGAAGACGACGCTTTCGGCAGACTCAACACGGACCCTCATCGGCGATGACGAACACGGATGGAGTGACCGGGGCGTGTTCAACTTCGAGGGCGGGTGCTACGCCAAGGTCATCCGCCTGTCCAAGGAAGCCGAGCCGGAGATCTACGACACGACGCGGCGTTTCGGGACCATCCTCGAGAACGTCGTGCTGGACCCCGACTCGCGGGTCCTCGATCTCGACGATGATTCGTATACGGAGAACACCCGGGCGGCGTACGCGATCGACCGGATCCCGAACGCTTCCAGCACGGGCACGGCGGGTCACCCGAAGAACCTGATCATGCTCACGGCTGATGCCTTCGGCGTACTTCCTCCGATCTCGAAGATGACGCCGGAGCAGGCCATGTATCACTTCCTCTCCGGTTACACGGCCAAGCTGGCGGGTACGGAGAAGGGTCTCGGCGATGAGCCCGTGGCCACGTTCAGCGCCTGCTTCGGGGCGCCGTTCATGGCGCTGCATCCGTCCGTGTACGCCGAGATGCTCGGCAAGAAGATCGCCGAGCACGACGTGGACTGCTGGCTCGTGAACACGGGGTGGACGGGCGGGCCGCACGGCGTGGGACACCGCATGAAGATCGCGCACACCCGGGCGATGGTGCACGCTGCGCTGGACGGATCGCTGCGGGACGTGGGGACCGTGGCCGACCCGGTATTCGGCCTTCACGTGCCCGAATCCTGCCCGAACGTTCCGCCCGAGGTCCTGAATCCGCGCAGCACGTGGGAGGACACGGACGCCTACGATAAGGCCGCCGCCAACCTCGCGCGGATGTTCCGGGAGAACTTCACGGATTACGAGGCCTACGTGAACGACGAGGTGAAGGCGGTCAATCCGAAGGCTTGATATGCCGAACCGAGTAGCGGTCACGCGGGCGATGCCGACCCCCGCTACCGCCGGCGCCACGTTCGAGACGGAGTTGAGGGCCGTCATGTGGCGGCGGGGTCGCGCGGCGCTCGCGGTAGGCGTGGCCATCAGCGTGTTCATCAACCTCCTGATCCGCTTCGTCGTCGAGCGTCCGGAACCTCTGGAGGGTCCCTACGCGGTCCTCATTCCCGACATCTATCTCGGGTACGTGGTGATCTTCGCGGTTGGCCTGGCACTGGTGTGGCGGGATCGCTGGAGCGCGCGAACCGTGGCGCTGATCGTGCTCGCGGTGCTCATCGCGTCCGGCATGCTGGATGTCGCCGGGACGGTCGTGACCTACCCCGACGAGCAGGTGTATTACGGGGCCGGGCTGTTTCTCTTCCTCGCGTCGGCCCTCCTACCGTGGCCCCTCAGCTACCAGGTGACGCTGGGTATCGCGTTTACGCTTCTCTACCCCATCGCCGCCCCGATCGCCGCAGCCCTCGTGCCCGAGGTAGCGGAATTCTGGGCGAATCGGCCCAACGGGGGTCTCGGAGACGTTATCCTCGACCAGGTGATAGGCGTAGGTATCTTCGCCGCAGTGTCGGTCTACATCACACGCACCCTGTATACCATGCGCCGTGAACTCCACGCCGCCTCGCGCATCGGCAACTACGTGATAGAGGGCGAACTCGGAAAGGGCGGCATGGGCAAGGTCTACCGGGCCCAGCACTCCATGATCCGGCGGCCCACCGCCGTAAAGGTCATGGAGGCACAGGCCGCCCGTAGCCCCGAGGCGCTGGCCCGGTTCGAGCGGGAAGTCCAGCTCTCGGCGACCCTCAACCATCCGAACACCATCACCATCTACGACTTCGGGCGAAGCGAGGACGCGACGTTCTACTACGTCATGGAATACCTGGACGGGATGGACCTTCAACGAGTAGTCGAGAAGTTTGGCCCGCTTCCACCCGAGCGAGCGACTTTCGTTCTCAGGCAAGTCTGTGGCTCGTTGGCCGAGGCTCACTCGCGCGACATCATCCACCGCGACCTTAAGCCGTCGAACATCTTCCTCACGGAGCGCGGCGGCCTGCACGACTTCGTGAAGGTGCTGGACTTCGGGCTCGCCAAGCAGATGCGATCCGACCCGGACGACGTCCAGCTCACCCAGGTCGGCAGCGTCTTCGGTACGCCTCTCTTCATGGCGCCTGAAACGGCGGCGGAGCACCACGTGGACCACCGGGCCGACCAGTACAGCATCGGCTGCGTGGCCTACTGGATGCTGACGGGTCGGCCGCCCTTCGAAGGCACCTCGCCATACGAGGTGATTGCGAAGCATCTGAAGGTACCGCCACGACCGCCGTCAGCAGTGAGTGAAGTTACCATCACTAAAGATCTTGATGACATCGTACTCAAGTGTCTTGAGAAGTCCGCCAACGACCGATTCAGAGACATGGATGAACTCGCTCGAGCGCTCGATTCCCTGAGTTTCGATCACCCCTGGGACGGAGACCAGGCCCGCGAATGGTGGGGTCTGCACATGTCGGAGGAACGTTGAACAGGGCCGACTTCATTTCCGCTGCCAAGTCCGGCGCGTGGGACGTCCTCGTGGTCGGTGGTGGCGCGACCGGACTCGGTGTCGCCGTCGAGGGGGCGTCACGCGGATACTCCACCCTTCTCCTGGAGCAGTCCGACTTCGCGAAGGGCACATCGAGCCGCAGCACCAAGCTGATCCACGGGGGAGTGCGCTACCTGCAACAGGGTGACGTTTCGCTCGTCCTCGAGGCTCTGCACGAACGCGGTCTCCTGATTCGGAACGCTCCGCACCTCGTCCATCACCTGGCCTTCGTGGTGCCTGTGTACGACTGGTGGGAGGGTCCGTTCTACGGGATCGGGATGAAACTGTACGACGCGCTCGCCGGCAAACTGGGCCTCGGCCCCTCGAAGAACCTGTCGCGGGAAGAGACGCTGGAGCGCATCCCGACCGTGGAGCCCGACGGACTGCGCGGCGGCGTCGTCTACTACGACGGACAGTTCGATGATTCCCGGCTCGCCATAACGCTGGTTCGCACCCTGGCGAACCTCGGTGGCACGCCGCTCAACTACACCCGTGTCACCGGCCTGTTGAGGTCAGGACCCGGCGGTGCGATCGAAGGCGTGAAGGCCGTCGACGAGGAGTCGGGGGCCGAGATGGAGATCCGGGCCCGGGTAGTGGTGAACGCGACGGGCGTGTTCACCGACGACATCCGGCGCATGGATGACCCCGACGCCGGCTCCATGGTCACGGCCAGCCAGGGGGTGCACATCGTCCTCGATCGCGCCTTCCTACCGGGGGACAGCGCCATCATGGTGCCCCACACGTCCGACGGCCGGGTTCTGTTCGCGGTTCCGTGGCACGGCCGCGTAGTCGTAGGAACGACGGACACGCCCGTGCCAGAGGCGACTCTGGAACCGCGCGCCCTGGACGAAGAGCTCGACTTCCTGCTCACGCACGCGATCCGCTACCTGACCCGGGACCCGCTCCCGTCGGACGTCCTCAGCGTGTTCGCCGGACTCCGGCCCCTCGTCGGCGACCCCGACTCGGATACGAAATCCATCTCCAGGGATCACACGCTGCTCGTGTCCGCGGCGGGCCTGGTGACCATCACCGGCGGGAAATGGACGACCTACCGCCGCATGGGATCGGACACCGTCACCCAGGCGGCGCTCGTCGCGGGTCTCCTCGAGAGGCCGAGCGTCACCGAAGATCTGAAGCTCCACGGTTGGACCGATGCGGTGGATCCGATCGAGCCGCGGAGCGTGTACGGCACGGACGCCGCCGAAATCGAGGCCCTGGAGAAAGACCGGCCCGAGCTGGCCGAGCGCCTGCACCCCACCCTGCCCTACCGCGCTTCCGAGGTCGTGTGGGCCGCCCGGTTCGAGATGGCACGGACCGTGGAAGACGTGCTGTCGAGGCGCCTGCGCGCCCTGCTGCTCGACGCCAGGGCGAGCGTCGAGATGGCACCTCGAGTAGCCGGACTCATGGCGGAAGAGTTGGGACGGGACGACACTTGGGAAGAGGCGCAGGTGGTGGAGTATCGGGAACTGGCGAAGGGGTACGTGCTGGGCTGAGGAGGCGGGCTTGCGATCGTCGAGCCTGGATGTGAAGAGGGCGCCCCGCGGGGCGCCCTCTGTGCTTATACGTGAAGCCTGCGGCTCAGTTGTTGGGCCACTGTGCCCAGTTGCCGCAAAACGAAGCGTTGTCGGTCCCGAGGGGCGACCGGAGGGTTCCAAGTATGATCGCGTTCATCGCCGCCCGCGGGCTGACCACCAGTTTACCGGAACTCGCGTTGATCGCGATCTTTCCGAAGTGGCCGAGCTCCAGCGCATGACCGTTTTCGTGGAAGGCGACAGTCTCGATGTCGGTGTTGTTGAGGTCGGTGACCCCTGCCGTGTTCCACGCGAAGTCGTCGTTGTACCAGACTTCCTTGAGGGCCGTGTCTTCTAGCCCGTTGTTGTCGATATCGGAAGGCGTGAAGTTGTCGTCGGAGTCGAAGCTCCCAAAGACGAAGGTGAACGTGACGCCGAGCACGTTTTCGGCCGCTCCGTCGCCCAGCACGAGGTCGAAGAAGAAGCCTGGAAGGAAGCCGAGCGTGACGATGTCCGCCACGAACGGGTCGCCTCCCAAGAAGACGGCGCTCGGGAATACGCCCTGATCGGTTCTCTTCACGAGACGGACATTGCCGCACTGCGCGGCCGCCCACGTCTCGAACGAGGCGTCGATAGCCGGCTCACTGTCGATCGAGCCGTTGGCCAGAGCAAAAGCCTGGTAGAAAAGATGGGTCAGGTTTGCGCCGTCCGCGTCGCGTCTCGCATCACCCGGAACCCATCTGCTGGTCAGTCGGAGCATACGATCGTCGGCGAACACGATCAGGGCCTGGTCCGGACCCGCATCCGGACTCAGCGCGAGTTCCGCGCGAGCCACAGCGAAGCCCGCCCCAGCGGCGCTAAGCCGATCGTTGACTTCCTGCAAGAACGCGCTCGCCCT
>CAYWLF010000103.1:0-8064 GCA_964458875.1 uncultured Gemmatimonadota bacterium | reverse complement strand
TCATTCTCCCCCTGAACCAGTCGACTCCCAGGTGCGTCCAGAACTCGATGGAGACTGCCGCCAGTATCAGCATCGGTACCGGACGGACGATCGCCACCACCGCGATTCCCGCGAGGACCGCGTGCACCAGGGCGTGCAGTGCGATCGGGCCGATCGGAGTGCCTCTGCGCTTCGCTTCCTGCATCCTCCGGGTCGAGAGCCGTGTGAAGTCGCCGAGAAAATGCCCGACGAGCAGGAAGGCCAGGAGAACGGACGCCTCCACGGTCATGGTTGACCCTCGGCGCTTTCTGGCTGACTGAACAGTACCGAATACATGACCCGGTAGACCTCGGTATTGTCCATCGTCCCGTGGACCTGGTCCGCGCCCAGGCCCTGCGCCTTCATCAGAATTCCGCCGCTCACGTCGTGGTACTGTGCCCACATGATGGCAAACGGGTGCCGTACGCCGTTGGCGTCGGGCTGAGCCACGAACAGCCTGCCGTTCGTGCCCTCGATTCCGTCCATCGGTGCCCCGTTGGAGGCCCGGGCCGGCACGGTATCGGCCGGGAACGGCTGACCGAACACCTGCATGCCCCCAGCATCACTGTCTGAGGTCATGACCATCAGCGTGTTCGGATTTTCGGCGATGAACGCCCGGATCAGGCCGATGGTCTCGTCCGCCCGCTGCCCCGCCTGGATCTGGCCCATGGCATTGTTGGCGTTGGCCATGTTGTCGGTGCCTTCTTCCTCCGATGCGAGAAAGAACCGGCGTCCGCTCCGGGAGAGCACGTCCAGCGCCACCTGTGTCATCTCGGCGATCGTCGGGGGTTCTTCCGGCCAGGCCACCAGTCCCTGCTCCAACAGACGCTCTTCGGGCTGATCGTTGAACGTGTGGTAATGCGCGAACAGGCCGAGCACCTTCGTCGAGGTGTCCGGGAGAGCAAGCAACTCATCGCGCGTCCGCGCCACCGTGTAGCCGCGCTCCCTGGCCTCGGCGATCAGGTCACGGCCGTCGGATCGGGCTCCTGGTCCGTAAAGGCCCTCGGCGCCCTCCGGGAGGAAGTACTGCTCTCCCCCGCCCAGGATGACCTCCGCCCCTGACTCGAAAATCTGAAGGGCGATGGGCTCATGCTCGTAGCGCTCCGGGTGGCTGGCGGCGAAGGCGCCGGAGCCCGGCTCCGTGATCGTTCCACTGTTCACGATCCCCACGGCCAGCCCGGCCGCCTGCGCTTCCTGCAGTATGCTGCCTTTGAAACCGGACGCCGCCGTGAGCGGCCGGCGGCCGTCCATGCCGTAGCTGTCGGCCAGCACCTTGACCCCGTACGCATGCGTCGTGGCCCCACCGTGGGAGGTGGATGTGAGTCGATCCTTCATGTGGCCCGTGTAGACCGCCATGTGCGGAAGCTCGTCCCAGTTCAACCTGCCGTCCGGCCCAACGGTCATCATCCGCACGGCGCCCCAGGTGTTCACCCCCATCCCGTCAGGGTGGAAGAAGATGACGCTCCCCTCTCCCGGCTCGGCCGCTGCCTGGCTTCGTGACATCGCCAGTGACAGCGTGACTCCCAGCGCGACGAGCGCCAGGGCGCCTGCCGCGGCAACGACGAATCTAGGCATCGAGCGCTCCATTCACTGGTCGACTCGGGCTCACTTGACCTCGTAGATCGAAAGAAGTGGTACGTCCTGCAGGGACACTTCGTAGAAGGGCGGCTCTTCCAGGTCGATCCGCGACAGATCCAGTCGTTGCATCATCGTGTAGCGTTGATAGACGAACAGGAACGTCGGTTGCCTCGCCTCTCGCTCGAGCTGCACCCGGAGGAAACTGTCGGGCCCCAGACACCCTGCATACAACCGCTCGTCCTGGTCCAGCACCAGCGTCATTTCGGGAACCCACGCGCGGGGCGCCCAACCGAGAGCCTGGTAGACGCAGATCTCCTCGAGCATGAATCCCGGATCGATGACTGTACCCGGCGGGATCTCTCGGGCCAGGTCAGCCAGGACCTTCCGGTTCAGGGCTTCCTTCTGCGTCGTGACCTCGAGACCGCGTGCATACGCTCCCGACACCCCGCCGATCAGCCCGTTGAAATATGAGAGCTGATGCGGGTGGTACCGGACGGTTTGCACGGCAGGCTGAGCCAGGATGGCGACCACGACGGCCGTCGCGTAAAGCCGATGCCGATGGCCTGTTCCTTCCGGCACCCGGGTCTGCACGTATGAGTACGCCTTCGCGGCACCAAGGCCCGCCAGAACGCAGAGGAACGGAAGGGCCGGCAGAAAGAGACGGATGCCGTCGTGAAGGGGTGTGGCCGGCAACAAGGTGACACCGTAGATCACGCCGAGATTGACCAGGACCAAGCTTCGAAGCCGACCCGTCCGTTTGTTGGCCAGCCCCAGACCCATCGCCACCAACAGCGGAATCGGGATCACGATGGCCGTCCACACGAAGGGGAAATGCCATGGCCCCCGGAAGGAGTACACTTCCCCGAAATAGAGGGTGGGAATGTGAACGGAGATGGATCGGAACATCCCCGCCCGGAGGTAGTCCCAGGTTCCCTGAAGCGGATCCACCCACATTACCGGGTTCACGACGAAGAAGACGAGACCGGCTGAGGCGAGAACGCCGAGCATGGGTTTGAGGTCCCGGTGGCCGCGCATCACCAGCCACAGGAGCAGCGCCGGTACGAGCAGTACGCCGGTGAACTTGGTCGCAGCTGCGGAGCCGAGGAAGATGCCCGCCGCGAGCAGCCAGCCTCTCCCGCCCACCTCGGTATACATGTACAGACTCGCCGCCGCGCCGAACCAGAAGGCGGTCACGAACAGGTCCGTGTTCGCCAGGTGCCCGTGAGCAAACAGAGCCGGCAGCGTGAGAGCAGCGCCAGCGGCCACGGCACCGGCCACCCAGGAGCGCGAACCCCAGGCAGCGAGAATACCACAGCCGGCGACGAGCGCCGCGTACGCAGTCATCACAGGAACCCGGTACGCGGCCACCGGGTCCAGGACGCCCTGAAACAGCAGATATCCAAGCCCGCTCAGCTCGCGAGACAGCGGCGGATGCGGTATGCGGTCCAGGTTCGAGCGCCAGTGCTCGGAAACCACATCCTGTTCGAGAGCGGTGAACGGGTGACCCTCGAACAGCGATCGAATGAAATCGCGTGCCCACTCGATCTGGAGAAGCGAGGCGTCCATGTAGTTGCCGACGTCGCTCGCAACCCCGTATCCGGCTTCGGTGAGAAGGGTCGTTGTCAGGACCGCCACGAACAGGCCCAACCCCGCGGCGACATACCGCGCGGGCGACGGCTCCGTTCGGGCAGCAGACCTACGCACTCGCGGTGGATTTCTTGCCGCCGTACGTCCTGAAGACGACGTCCCACAGCGGTGAGCTCACGCCGTAGTCCTCGTCCGGATCCAGGAAGTGATGCCTCATGTGCGCCTTCTTGAGCATCTTCCCGAACGCAGTGGGCGGGGACCTGTGGTGCACCACGAAGTGAGTCGTGTCGTACATGAGATAGCCCACCAGCAAACCCGCAAACGCCGGGATCGCGTTGCCGCCAAAGATCGCAGAGAAGATGAGCCAGGCCACCAGCCCCATCGGGAGGCTGGCGACCGGCGGCATCACGAGTCTCCGCGAGTCACCCGGGTACTCGTGATGGACCCCATGGAAAATGAAGTAAATCACGTGCCGAAGCGTCGGGAGTGCCGGGATCACGGGTTGATCGAGGTCCAGGCTCGCCGAAATCTCGTGCGTCTCCTTCATGATCTCGTCAGGCGCGTGAAAAGCGTAACGGTGAAGCAAATACTCGATGAACGTCCAGATCAGCAGGCCTATGGCGAAATAGAGCGCGCTGGCGCCCAGGCCAATGGGGCTGATCCAGAGCAGGGCGATCACGATGGGAACATAGATGAGGTGCGGCACCCAGGGGCGCACGTAGGTCGTGCGTTCCAATAGATCGCTTCTGAACATGCGGACGGATTCGTCACGATTCGAGACGAAGTACTCACCCATCGGACCCTCCCAGCAATCCGAGATTAAGACAGTACGGATCAGGCGAAAGATACTACAGAGGGGTGGGGCGGTCTGAAAGGGTGCCTGCGTGCCCCGGCGCTCGTCGCCTAGCGGCCACGGACGAACGTGCGGGTGAACAGGGCGAGGATCACGACTGAGCCGATCAGTACTGGCTCCGGAAGACCGATCGCTCGGCCTCCAAAGAGAATCCCAAGCGCCACGGCTACGATAGCCAGGCCTCGGATCAAACGCTGCTGCATGTGCGCTCCACTGCTACGGCAAAGGTGGTGGCCGGCGCCGCGGACTACTGCGGCGACCAGTCGGCCGCCGCGTCCTTCGCACTGGACGTCGTGATGCGGGTGAGATTCGTGATTCCCGTGCAGTTATTCGTGTCCCCCACGTAGATTTCCGAGTTAACCCCAACGGCTACCCGGTCTGAGTTGAACGCGAGCCTGGAGCCGTTGCCCGACCAGCGGGGCTGCGTGTCTATGGCGCCGATCGAGTCCGTCGTCAGCCGCACGACGCCCGAGCCATCCGCGTTCATGCACATGATCTCCGCATCGCCGAGCCATGTCAGATCGCCACCGTAGAAGTCGTTGCGATCGAACAGGATCTTCGTGCCATCCGGCGACCAGTCCGGCTTTCCGTCGCGCCCCACGTTGTTCGTGAGGTTCACCTGATTGCTGCCGTCCAGCGCGTTCATCACGTAGATCTCGTTGTCCCCGTCCCGATCCGTCGTGAAAGCGATCCGGGAACCGTCAGGCGACCAGGCCGGCTCACCATCGGCAAAGGCGTTGTTCGTAAGTCGAGTCTCTCCCGTCCCGTCCGCCCGGATCGTGTAGATCTCGGTCGTGCCGCTGACGACCCGATGGAAAGCGATACGCTCGCTGTTGGGTGACCATGCCGGTTCACGATCCGCGCGACCATCAACGGTCACTCGCGTCTGATTCGATCCATCCGCCGCCATGACGTAGATTTCCTGGTTCCCGTCCCGCCCGGTCCAGAACGCGATCCTGGTGCCGTCCGGAGACACGACCGGCCAGAGGTCGTCCACGTCGTTGTCCGTGAGCTGAACGACGCTGGAGCCGTCCGGCCGCATCCGGTATATCTCGAAGTCACCGTCCCGGTCACTGTGGAACACGATCCTGTTCGAGAGGGCCTTGTCGTTGCACGTGATCTGCACGTCCGTCACGTCAGCTCCGGCGACCGTGCCGACTCCGCCGACGACGACGCACGTCTGGCCTCCGGGCTGTTCCGCGACCGAGACATCGTAGCTGGAGCCGTCGGGCACCAGCGTCGGGAACGTGAAGGCGCCGTTCTGTGAGAGTGTGAGGTCGTCACCACCGTTGTTCTGGATGAGCACCGCGCTGACGGTCAAGCCGACCACCGTGCCCCCCAACGAGTAGGCGTCCCCACAGGTGACCAGCACGTTCTCGACGTCGGAACCGTTCACGGTGCCCGAACCGTCAGTGACACTGCACGCCTGCCCGGCAGGAACTGCGACGACCCTCACATCGTACGCGGCCCCGTCCTGCAGCGGCGTGGTGAACGCGAACGCGCCGTCCGCCGCAAGGTTCAGCTCGTCACCCCCGTTGTTGGTCAGGGTCACCGTCCCACCCGAAAGTCCGCTGACCGTGCCACCGATCGTGTACACTGCGGCTTCACAGTTCACGGCGACCGACGTGACGTCGGTGTCTCCGACCACTCCCGCTCCGTTCTCGACCGTGCACTCCTGTCCGGCCGGCTGAACCGCGACTTCGACCGAGTATCCGGTTCCCGAGGCGATACCGGTGCCGAACACGAACGCCCCATTCGAGGAGATGGTGAGGTCGTCACCCCCGTTGTTCTGCAGCACCAGCTGTCCGCCGGAGAGGCCGGAGACCAGCCCGCCGATCGTGTGCAGGACCACCTGACACTGGACGACCACGTCGTCGATGTCGGCCTGGCCGACCGTCCCGCTACCGTTGGATACCTGGCAGACCTGACCGGGCGGGGTGATCGCGACAGCGACGGAGTAGCTGGAACCCGCCGGAAGCCTGTTGGGGAACTGAAACCCGCCGTCCGTCGCGAGCAAGATGTCGTCGTTTCCGTTGATCCGGAGAACGAGGTTGCCATTCTGGATTCCCGACACGATTCCACCGATCGCAAACTCCTGCGGCGGTGACACCCCGTCGTCGCACGCCACCGATAGAGCCGCGAACGATACGATCCCTGCTATGACAAGCAACCGATATCGACTACTCACGAATCCTCCAGTCTAGTCGTGTCCAATCGGATGGCCTCAATCCAACGAATCCGGCCCGCCTGAACGCGCAAGACCCGGGCCAAACGGCTGCAAATGGCCGTTTGACCGCAATGGGGCCGGATTCCAAGCGGCCGCAAGCTTATCGGGTGGATGGCCCCGTGGCAAACAGATGGCAGCCGAGCGAGATCCGACCGACCCCGTGTTGCGCGAGTGCAACACTTTGGACCCGGCGAATACCGGGAGGGGTCTTAGAACACGGTGTAAATGAAGGGCGCCAGAGCGGACCCCTGCGCGAACACGAGCAGCGAGCCGACGAGAAGCAGCATGATGATGATCGGGAGGAGCCACCACTTCTTCCGCTCGCGCATGAAAGCCCAGAGCTCGCCCAGGAGACTGTGTTTCGCCATATGGATCTTCCCCGTATCTCGTCAGAACTGCCGATCCAGACTACTGCTCTCTCCCGGTTCCCGCAGGATCCAGTACCCCTTCCCCGACCGCTGGTGTCGAAGGGGGTCCCGCCCGAGAAGCCTCATGACCAGGCCGGTCGGCGTCAGCACGACCAGATACACAATGCTCAGAAACACGGGAGTCGTTACCTTCGAAATGGCGCGAGCGCCTCGCATCCACACGTCATGGACCGGGCCGAGGTGCCCGGGAATCGTGAGACCCGCGAGCACGAGCACCAGGCCCAGAACACCCAGGACGACGGGGACGACCAGGTGGCCTCGCCACACGCCGATCGCGGCCAGGACGGTGAACGCCGCACCTACCGAGAGGCCGAACTTACGCCCCTCGAGCGGAGTCAATCCAGCTCCAGTTTCGACCGCCAATCGTCCTCCTCGTTCCAATCGGGCTGCGCCTTCTTGTCGAGCAGAAACGGCCACAAGACCAGGTAGTCCATGGCCGTCCGCATGAAACACGTATAGGCATCGTCAGGCGAACACACGATCGGTTCGCCCCGCACGTTGAACGACGTGTTCACGACCAGCGGACACCCGGTCTGTCGCTCGAACGCCCTCAACAAGTCGTAGTAGTTCGGGTTGAAGTCCTCGCTCACCGTCTGGACCCGCGCGGAATAGTCAACGTGCGTGATCGCGGGGACCTCCGATCGCTTCAGATTCAACTTCTCGATCCCCCACAGATGCTTCTTGCTCTCGGCGATCGGGATCCTGTGCTCTTCCTTGAGCGGTGCCACCAGCAGCATGTACGGAGAATCGCGGTCGAGCTCGAAGAAATCGGAAGCCCGCTCAGCGAGTACGCTGGGTGCGAAGGGCCTGAAGCTCTCACGGAACTTGATCTTCAGGTTCATCTGTGCCTGCATGCGAGAACTGCGCGCATCCCCCAGGACGCTCCGGGCGCCTAGTGCACGCGGTCCAAACTCCATGCGACCGCTGAACCAGCCCACGACGTTTTCTTCGGCGAGAAGGCGGGCCGTACGCTCGAGCAGGTCTTTGCGATCCAGTTGCTCGTACACGGCACCGGCCTCGTCGAGGAATGACCGAATGTCATCGATCGAGTACTCGGGACCCAGGTAGGCACCCTGCATGGCGTCCCCTTCAGGAGCAACCTGCCTCGGACGCCTGCACCGTCGGTGCCACGCAAGCTGCGCGGCGCCGAGCGCCCCGCCTGCATCTCCGGCCGCCGGCTGGATCCAGATGTTCTCGAACGGACCTTCACGCAGTACGCGACCGTTCCCCACGCAGTTGAGGGCCACCCCTCCCGCCAGGCACAGGTTCTTCTTCCCGGTTTCCCGGTGCGCCGTGCTCGCCATCCTGAGCATGACTTCTTCGCACACCTCTTGGACCGACCGGGCCAGGTCCATGTCCTTCTGACTGATCTC
>CAYWLF010000102.1:0-8138 GCA_964458875.1 uncultured Gemmatimonadota bacterium | reverse complement strand
TGCCGCTCCCGCCGCGGACGTGGGAGCGGTTCCCCAGCGCAGCTCGGTATTGCGCGGGAGAGCGTTCCGCAGCGCCTCGGTCGCCAGGTAGCGCTCGACCGTCGGCACTTCCTCTTCCGCCACCAGCATGATGCCCGGATGGGTGCCCTCGAGCAGCAGCCCGGTCAACGGCCTGAGGTTGGGCTCCCCCTGGTCCTGCTCCACCGGCGCCTCTGCAGCCGCCGTCGTGTCGGCCACCACACTATCCGCCGGCGCGACCGCCGAGTCTGCCGCGGCCTGAACGGCACTGTCCGGCTGTGTCCCCAGGATGTCCGAGAGTTGTGACTCGGGCTCCGGTTCCTCGATCACCGCCCCGCGCAGGTTCTCGGCCCCGAGTTCCTGGACGATGCCCCGGTCGATGCGTGGCAGGGCGTTCCGGAAGTTGTCGTCCTCGCGTACCAGCTTGAACTCGAGAAACGCGGTGCGTTCAACGATCTGCTTGGCCCGCTCGGGGTCATCGATACCTGCCAGTTCGACGATGATCCTGTCGCTGCCTACCCGCTGAATCGTGGGCTCGCGCACGCCGAATTCGTCGATCCGATTGCGGATCGTCGTCAGCGTCGTCTCGATCGCCTGGGCCTTCGCCTCGGCGGTCAGCGTCCCGTCCGGATCGTCGACTTCGACGGCCAGGTGCATGCCACCCTGGAGGTCGAGGCCGAGGTTGATCGCCGGGATCTTCTCGCCCGTGGGCCCGGTCTTGGGCACGAGGGCGTAGACGCTGACGATGATCAGTCCCAGTATGACCAGGAGTCTATTTCTGATATTTCGCATGGAAACGGGCCAGTCCTCCAGCCGGGTGCCCTTCTGTCGGTGCCCACCCAATGCAGGCTCCGTTCATAAGCGGCGCAAAGTAAGGAGGAAAGGCCCGATTGAAAACCCCGGGTCGCGCCCGGGGGAAGCCCGCCGCCTCAGGTTTCCCGGTGGATTCCCGTCCAGCGAAGGATGTCTTCCATCAGGCACCACCCGGTGAGGCCCGACTGCAGCAGGTTCAGACCGATGAACACAGTGAACAGCAACCACCACGGACTCACCCAGTGCGCCAGCGCCAGGCTGGCAAGCAGCAGGGTTCCGGCGATTACCCTGATCTTCCTATCCATTGTCATGTCGGCTTATCCTTCATCGTTCGGTGTGGGGCGCGCGCAGCCGCAGGCCGCGGCGTCTTCAACGCCCAGTATGAACGCCCGGATCGGGTGCTTGGGGTCCTCCACCGCGGAGCACGCCTGCACGCCGGCCAGGATGGCGTTTGCCTTCTCATCTTCCGTGAAGACCATGATCATCTCCGACCGGTAGGGCGCCCCCGAACCGTACCAACCGGCTGATCCGGCCGATCCGTGCCCTTCGACGCCCACCCGGCTGAACGCCGTGACGTCCAGTTCGGCCAGCATGCCCTCCACGCATTTCTCGTCTCCTTCGAGGTACAACAGCATCACCAGCTTCATGGGTCCGTTCCCTTTAGCGCGTTGGTCGCCCTTTCACGACGCAGGAGGAAGTAGATCCCGGGCACCACGACCAGCGTGAGGAGCGTGGACGCCAGGGATCCCGTGATCAACGCTACCGCCAACCCTTCGAAGATTGGATCGAAGAGGATGACGATCGCCCCGATGATCACCGTACCGGCTGTCAGGGCGATCGGTCGCGTGCGCACAGCACCGGCCTCGATCACCGCCTGTTTCAGCGGCACACCGGCGTCGAGACGCGCCTCCAGGTAGTCGATGAGCAGGATGCCGTTTCGCACCATGATGCCCGCGAGCGCGATCATCCCGATCATCGAAGTAGCCGTGAAGAAGGCTCCGAACACCAGGTGCCCGGGAGCGATGCCGACCAGGGTCAGCGGAATCGCCGTCATCATGACCAGCGGCGTGACGAAGCTGCCGAACCATGCGACCAGGAGTCCGTAGATCAACAGCAAGGCCCCGGCGAAAGCGATGCCCAGGTCACGGAACACCTCGTAGGTCACCTGCCACTCTCCGTCCCACTTCATGACCGGCTGCTCGACGGCCCCGGGCTGGCGTGTGTACAGCTGGCCGAGTCGGGCCCCCGAGGGCAACTCGATTTCGCCGACCCGGTCCTGCAGGTCCAGGATCGCGTATACCGGGCTCTCCTCGGCGCCGGCGACCTCCGCGTTCACGTAGATCACACGCTGGCCGTTCTTCCTGTCGATCGGTTGGGGCACCGTGACTTCCTCCACCTCGACGAGCTGGACCACCGGCACCATCCCACCCAGGCGGGAAGCCACGTGCAGGGCTTCGATGCGGTCCCTCCCCGACCGGGCCTCCTCGGGCAGGCGGACTCGCACCGGGACCGGGCGCCGGGCCTCCGGCGCCGATAATTCGGTCGCGACGGCTCCGCCCACGCCGATGGCGAGCGCGTGTACGATCTGCTCTTTCGCCACGCCCGACAGGGCCGCTTCTTCCTCGTCCACGAGGAAGCGGAGCTCCAGCTGCGGATCGATCAGGGACCAATCGATGTCCACCACGCCCGGTTGGTCGGCGAATCGCGCCATGACCTGTTCGGCCACGGACCTCTGGGCCTCTACGTCCGGGCCGTATATCTCCGCTACCAGGGTCGAGAGGACCGGAGGTCCGGGCGGCACTTCCACGACTTTCGCCCGCGCCCCGGTGCCCGAGACGGCGACGATCGAATCCACGATGGGACGGACGGTCTTCGCGATATCATGGCTCTTGGCGCCCCTTTCCGACTTGTCAACAAGGTTTACCTGAATATCTGCAACGTTATTTCCTCTACGTAGATAGTAGTGTCGTATCATGCCGTTGAAGTTGAAGGGCGCCGCCACGCCCGCATAGACCTGTACGTCGGCGATCTCGGGAACCGCCCCCAGTCCGCGGGCCACGTCGAGCGCGAGGGCGGTGCTCGTCTCAAGCGTCGTGCCTTCCGGCAGATCGAGGATCACCTGCATCTCGTTCTTGTCATCGAACGGCAGCATCTTGACCATGACCGTGCGGGTGAAGAACAGGCCGGTTGCCCCGAGGAGAAGCACCACCACCACCGCGAGCGCTACGATCAGCCGCGCGGGTTTCTCCAGCAGGGGCTGCATGAGCCACCGGTAGGCCCGATAGATCCTGGTCTCTTCGAGGACGTAGCTCGACGCATCACCCTCTCCGCCGTGGGCCTTTCCCAGCAGCCGAAAGGCCAGCCACGGTGTGCCGATGAGGGCCACGAGCAGGGAGAACAGCATCGCGAGGCTCGCGCCGATCGGCATCGGGCTCATGTACGGACCCATCAGCCCGGACACGAAGAGCATTGGAAGGACGGCCGCGATGACGGTGAGAGTGGCCAGGATCGTCGGATTGCCCACCTCGTCCACGGCGGCCCGCGCCGCGGCTCGCAGCGGTCGATCTTTCATGCGGAAGTGGCGCTCCATGTTCTCGGCCACGATGATCGAGTCATCGATCACGATCCCGGTGACGAAGATCAGGGCGAACAGCGTGACCCTGTTCAGCGTGTAGCCGAAGATCTGGTACACGAACAGGGTCAGGGCGAACGTGATCGGAACGGCCAGCATTACCACCACGGCGCTCCGCCAGCCCATGAAGATCGCCACCACGATGCCCACCGCGATCACGGCCAGGCCAAGGTGCTCCTTGAGGGTCGCGACCTTCTCTCGCGCCGTCTCGCCGTAGTTCCGGGTCACCACCGCGTGGACGTCCGCCGGAACGACCCTGCCCTCGAGCCGCTCGAGGGTGTGCTCCAGGCGCCGACCCACTTCCGTGGCATCCGCCCCCGGCCGCTTGGACACCGAGACGCTCACCATCGGGCGCAGGATCTCGCCCGGCCTACCGTGGAACGTGTAGCTGTCGACTTCGGCCGGTCCGTCGGTCACCTCCGCGACATCGCCCACCTGGATCAGTCGCCCGTCTCTCACGTCGAGCACCACTCCGGCCACGTCGTCGGCATCAGCGAGAAAGCCGCCTCCGACGACGCGTACGACACGGTCCATCGCGGAGAAGCGTCCGGCTTCGAAACGCACGTTCGCCGCCCTCAGGCGCTCCACCACGGTCCCCGGGTCCACTCCCAACTCGGCCATGCGCTCGGGGGACAGTTCCACGCGCACCTCGCGGGGCTGCCCGCCCGTGACCTGCACGTCCCTCACGTCGGGAACGGCCTCGAACGATGTCCCGACCTCCTCGGCGATCCTGCGGAGAGCCGCGTGGTCCTCGTCGCCGGCCAACGTCACACTGAAGAACGGTACGTCGTCGATCGCCACCGTCTTCACGAGAGGAAAGCCCAGGCCGGCCGGCATTCGGTCGGCATGCTTCATCAGGGTTGCATAGAGCCGTATGAGGCTGTCCTCGAGGTCACGCCCGACCTCGTAACGCACGGTCACCAGGCCGAAACCCGGCTGGGCGTGGCTGTACACGTACTCGACCCCGTCGATGCCCGACAGCACGTTCTCGAGCGGGATCAGGGCACGGTTCTCGATTTCCTCGGGTTCTGAGCCGGGCATCGGAAGATAGATGTCCGCCAGCGGAACGATGATCTGGGGCTCCTCCTCGCTCGGAAGGGTCGCGCTCGTATAGACACCGAGCCCGAGCGCCGCCGCCAGCAGGAGCGGCGTCAGCTTGGACGTGAGGAAGGCGTCGGCGAGACGCCCGGCGATCTGGGTCTTCATCGGTCTTCCTCCGACCTGAAGTCCCATTCCACTATGTTGGTTTCGCGCACTGTCGCGCCGTCAACCAGCCCCGGGCCGGGATCGCGAACGACTAGTGTTCCCTGCCCGAGGCCGGCGAGCACTTCGACCGCATCGGCCGTTCTTCGCCCCGTACGGATCCAGCGCAGCCGGAGGGCCTCGTCGGCTACCACGTATACCCCCATCAGCTGGCCCCGACGGACGATCGCGTCGGACGGTACCCAGGCGCTTGCCTCGCCCTGCCCGACGATCTCGAGTCGCACGTAGGATCCAGCGACCGGGAGGTCGTCGGCAGCATCGAACGCCGCTTCCACTCGGAACCGTTGGCTCGCCAGATCGATCACGGGCACGACGCGGCGCACCGTGGCCGGCCACCGCCTGCCGCTCCCCGGATCCAGGATCGTCACACGCTCACCATCGGCCAGCGCTCCCGCCATCGTCGCCGGAAGATCGGCCTCCAGCTTCACCCCCCCCGAGCCGGATATCACGAGCAGCGGCCGACCGGGCGCGGCCAGGTCACCCGGGTCCGCGTACCGGGCCGACACCGTTCCATCGAACGGTGCCCGCAGCGACACGTACTCCCGGGCCGAGTGCGCTTCCGCCGACATCGCTTCCGCGGTGCGGAGAGCGGCTTCCGCCTGGTCCAGCTCCTGCCGGGTCGCAGCGCCGTCGCGTTCCAGGTTGGACAGGCGGTCGAACGTGCGCCTCGCCACCACCGTCTGCGCCTCGGCGCGCGCGACCGCCGACTCTACTCCGGACGCCTCCAGGCGCACCAGTACCTGGCCGCGGCGCACTACGGACCCGACGTTCACCCGGACGGACTCGATCGTTCCGCTCGCCCTGGTGGCCAGGTTGGCCGTTTGCCGTGCCACGACGCGGGCCGGAACCTGTGCGCCGCCCTCGGCGAAAGCCGCGGGGCTCACGTCCACCTGGTCGATCGCGGCCACGGTCTCCACCTCGCCCGGCTCCTCGCGGCCGCAAGCGGCGACTGAGGCCATGAGCACAGGCACGAACAGCATCATGTATCGCTTCATCGGTCGTTCCCGTCCTGGTGTAGTGTGGTGACGAATCGCAGTTGCGCCTCGGCCATCAGGAAGCCGGCCTGGGCGTCGATCACGCGGCTCTCGGCCTGGGCCCGACGGGACTCCGCCTGGAGCAGATCGTTGGCCGTGGCAAGACCTTCTTCGAACCGCCGCCGCATCAACTCGGCTCCGGCATCCGCCGCCGCCTCGGCGGCCAGCGTGGCCGCCACACCCTGCCTGGCGGCGCTCACCGCGTCGCGAGCTTCCGCGAGCTCCGCATTCGCCTGCCGGAGGGCCTGCTGATAGCGGGCTTCGGCGATCGACTGTACCGCGTCGGCTCGCTGCTTGTCCTTCGAGCGGCTGAAGCCGGAGAAAAGGTTCCACTTGAGGCCGACGCCGACCGTCCAGTTGTCGCCGTCTCTCCGGAAGGCCTCGGAGGCGTGGATGCCGTAGTTCGCGAACACTCCGATCTCGGGCAGGTACCGGCGTCCCGCCTGCTTGGAACCGGCCTCCGCCGCATCCCTCACGCTGGAAAGGGCCAAGAGATCGGCCCGCGCCGCGGGATCGAACCCGGCCGCCGGATCGGGGTCGGCGTTCGATGGATGCGGGGCCTCGAGTCGGAGCGAGTCCGTGAGGATCGGCATCCCGGCGTCATCTCCTCCGAGAAACACGCCCAGGCGACGGCGAGCGTCTGCGTCCATCCGCTCGGCATCCACCCGCCTGGCCACGGAAAACGAATAGTCCGCCTCCGCCTGGAGCAGATCGGCGCGCGTGAGGATGCCTTCCTCCACCCGGCGGGCCAGCACGTTCCGGTTGGCTGCCGCGGCCTCCTCTGCCCGTCCGGCGGCTTGCAGTTGAGCCCCCGCCCTCTGGGCCTCACGGTACAGCACTTCGGTCTGGGTCAGAGTCGCCTCGCGCGTGCGAGCCGCCGACCAGCCCGCGGCCTCGGCCTCGAGCGCAGCGGCCCCACGAGAGGTCCAGTCAGCCGGGCTGAACACCTTCCACTCGAGGGAGACGCGATTCACCCAGTCGTTGATCGGATCGGGGTTGTTCAGGGCGCCGACGTCGAAGTCCGGCTCGCTGAACGTGCCCTGCCTCAACTTCGTACCGAACACGAAGACAGGATCGTTGGAGCGGACGAAACCGCTCTCGAAATCGAGGCGAGGCCAGTACACCGACGAAGCCCCCCCTGCCGCGGCGCTGGCCATATCGGCTCGGGCCGCCGCGATTCGGAGACTGGCGTTGCCCGCCAGGGCCTCGTCGAGCGCCGTCTCGAGACTGAGGGGCCGTCCCTGCTGGCCGTGCTGGGCAAGGAGAGGGTGAGAGTTCGCCGGCGCCATCCCGGTCAGCGCCAGGGCCAGGAAGCCCACGACACCGCGCATCGAGCGCCGGGTGCGAGACCCGGGAGCCCCGTTGTTGCTCTTCATGTCTCGTTCCATGGGTAGATCAGCGATTCGAGACGTCGCAGGCGCGCAGACAGTCGATCACGCGTACGACCTTCTCGTCGCCGATGTCGTAGTAGACGTTCACGCCGTCTCGACGTGCCGTGAGGATCCTCTTGTCCCTCATGAGATTCAGGTGCTGCGATGCCGCCGCCTGCTCCAGCCCCGTGGCTTCCCTGATCTCGGTCACCGTTCGCTCTCCCCCGTTGTCGAGGAATTCGATGATCCGCAGCCGCACCGGGTGCCCGATGCATTTCAGGACCATGGCTGCGTCGTGGACCGTCTCCACGCTGATGGTGGCCGTTTCCTGGTCTGACATGACGATCGTTCCTTCCCCGTTCAGTCCCGCGTGGGACGAGGGTCGCCTTCCCCTGCCCTCACGCACTGATACATTCTAATATTCATATATATCTATTGTCAACATCCAAGGAACCGATCATTCCTTTTGGACATGGGGGGGGCGAGGAGCGAACACGCGAAGACCGAAACGGGCGCGTAACCACGCTTGTCATTATATTTCATTCTGGACCAACAGGAACAGTGGAATGACGGCTCCAGCGCCCGTCCCGTCACCCATCCCCCCGGGCTCCCCTGCTTGAGATTCGGGGATGCGTGTCGGCCCACGGCAGGACGAGTCGCGAGACCAGGAATCGTAGATGAAGCGAGGCCGGGCGAGTACCAGGCGGATGGCGGCTTTCGCCGCCGCATTCGGCGCGGTTGGCGCCCTGCATGGCTGCAGCCCCGACGGCCCCGAGGACGGCCTCCCGACCCATCCGTCGGACGGTTTCTCGGTGACCCTCGAGTGGGACGCTCCGACCCGCGACGCCCTCGGTCGCCCACTGACCGACCTCGCCGCGTACCGGCTCTACTACTCCCCCACTCTTCCGCCTACCGGACCGGAGGGCGTCCGGCTCGACCTTGGCCCGGACACCAGGGCTACCGTATCGGGCCTCCCTGCCGGCCGGTACTACTTCGCGGTAACCGCAC
>CAYWLF010000101.1:0-8180 GCA_964458875.1 uncultured Gemmatimonadota bacterium | reverse complement strand
GGTAACGTCGTCGGACTTGACCGTGAGCATCTCCTGGAGCGTGTGCGCCGCGCCGTACGCCTCGAGCGCCCACACTTCCATCTCTCCAAAACGCTGCCCGCCGAACTGCGCCTTACCGGCCAGCGGCTGCTGCGTGACCAGGCTGTAGGGCCCGATCGAACGAGCGTGAATCTTGTCGTCCACCAGGTGAGATAGCTTCATCATGTAGATTTCACCCACCGTGACATCGGCGTCGAAGTGCTCGCCGGTGCGGCCATCCCTCAGGGTCATCTTCCCGCCCGGCTTGATGCCGGCCTTGAGCATCAGCTCAACGACCGCCGCATCCAGGCCGGAGGACAAACTCTTCTTACCGACCAGGCCGGCAGCCGCCGGCCAGCCGGCGGCTTTCAACTTCGCGGCCGTGGAGGCGCCAGAGGCGGCACGCGCCACCTCGAGCACGTAGCGACCGAAGCCCTGAAGGAACGCTTTCGCCCCCTTGTCCGACCCACTCACGAGGTACGCGTCGAGGCTCCGTCCGAGCCCGGGCAGGTGCCCGTTCTTCTTGGCGGTAAAGCCTCCGTCGAACGACTGGATGGCCCGGGCAAAGCCCTGGACCGTCTCCGCCGCGATGCGCGGAAGTTCGACGTCGCGCGCCAGGAAGTGGCCGGACCACGCCGCCCCACCAAGCTTGAGCAGGGCCCCGATCTCGTCCTCCGTGGCGCCCTGGAAGACCGGGGTCTGGGCGCGGAAACCTAGCTGGCCCGCCGCCCAACCGAGGTGAGTTTCCAGGATCTGGCCAACGTTCATCCGGCTCGGAACGCCGAGCGGGTTCAACACGATCTCGACTGGAGTCCCGTCCGGCAGCACCGGCATGTCTTCCTCCGGCACCACGCGGGCGATGATTCCTTTGTTTCCGTGACGTCCGGCCATCTTGTCGCCGACGGAGATCTTTCTCTTCTCGGCCAGGTAGACCTTCACCAGCTGTACCACTCCGGGCGACAGCTCGTCCGCCTGGAACACCCGGTCGATGGACTCCTCTGTGCGCTCGCGGATGCGTTCGATGCGGCGCTTGGCCTCATCGATCACCCGGCGGACCCGCCGGTTGGCGATGTCGTTCTTGACCTTCAGAGTGGTCAGGTCCACCTCGTCGAATTCGAGGTCTCGAAGCGCCTTCTTTCCGAGCTTCGCGCCCTCCTTCAACAGAGGCTCGATCGTTCCCCGCCTGAGCAGCAACGCTACGGTCTGTCCCTCGAGCAACGACTGGAGCTCTTCGTCACGAGCTTCCGTGATCCGAGTGATCTCTTCGCGCTCCGTCTCGCGGAGCCTGGCGATGCGTTCGCCGTGCTCGCGCTCCAACAGACCGTCGTCGATGCGGCGTGAGAAGATCTTGACGTCGATGACCGTGCCTTCGACACCCGGCGGCACGCGAAGAGAGCTGTCCTTCACGTCCTTGGCCTTCTCACCGAAGATCGCGGTGAGGAGCTTCTCCTCGGGCGACAACTCCGTCTCACCCTTGGGCGTGATCTTGCCGACGAGGATATCCCCCGTCTTCACGCTCGCGCCGATGCGCACGATGCCACGCTCGTCCAGGTCGACGAGCGCCTCTTCAGCGACGTTCGGAATCTCGACCGTGATCTCCTCGGTGCCCCGCTTCGTATCGCGAACGTGAAGCTCGAGCTCCTGGATATGCACGGACGTGAACGCGTCGTTCTTGACCAGTCCCTCGCTGATGACGATCGCGTCCTCGAAGTTGTGGCCGTACCAGGGCATGAACGCCACGGTTACGTTCCGGCCCAGGGCCAGAGCGCCGAAGTCCGTGGCCGCGCCGTCCGCAATCACCTGGCCCGTCTTTACGGCCTGCCCGGTCTGGACGATCGGACGCTGGTTGATGGCCGTGTCCTGGTTGGTGCGCCAGAACTTCTTCAGTCGGTACCGGTCGTACTGCGACAGCCGGGCCAGGGGCTCATCCTGCTTCGCGCCCTTTCGTGCACCCGTGTCGATCACGATCTCTTCCGCGGTGACGCGAGTAACCTTGCCCCCTCGCCTCGCCGAAATCACGGCCGCAGAGTCGGCTGCCACCTTCTCTTCGATCCCCGTTCCCGCCAGCGGCGCGTCCGGGAACAGAAGCGGGACCGCCTGCCTCTGCATATTCGAGCCCATCAGGGCCCGGTTGGCATCGTCGTGCTCGAGGAACGGGATCAGGGACGGCGATACCGCCACGAGCTGGTCCGGCGCCACGTCCATGAAGTCGATCTCGTCGGGCGGCAGCAACGGGTAGTCGTCCCGGCGCCGGCACAGCACGAGATCCTTGACGAAGCTTCCGTCAGGGTTGAGAGCCGCGTTCGCCTGCGCGACCGCATAGTCCTCCTCCTCGGAGGCGGACAGCCATTCGATCTCGTCGGTGACGACGGAGTCTACGACCTTGCGATACGGAGTCTCGAGGAACCCGAGCTCATTGAGCCGGGAGAACGTCGTCATCGAAGTAATGAGACCGATGTTCGGGCCCTCCGGCGTCTCGATCGGGCACATCCGGCCGTAGTGGGAGTAGTGGACGTCCCGAACCTCGAAACCCGCACGCTCGCGACTCAGGCCGCCCGGCCCGAGAGCGCTCAGGCGCCGCTTGTGCGTCAGTTCGGCCAACGGGTTCGTCTGGTCCATGAACTGACTGAGCTGGGAGCTTCCGAAGAACGCCTGGATCACCGCGCTGACCGTCCGCGCGTTGACCAGGTCGTCGATGCTCATCTTGTCCGGATCGCTGTTGATCGACATGCGCTCGCGGACCAGTCTCGCCATGCGCGACAGCCCGACCGAGAACTGATTCGCGATCAGCTCGCCGATCGAGCGCACCCGTCGATTCCCCAGGTGGTCGATGTCGTCAGTGTAGCCCCGACCTTCGCTGAGCTCGATCAGGTAGCGGACGATCGCCACGAAATCCGACGGCGCCAGCACCGTCGTGTCCGCAGTCGGGACCGGAATGTCCAGGAGCCGGTACACGTCACGCAGACGGAGATTGACCTTGTGCCGCCCCACTCGCCCGAGGTCGTACCGCTTCGGGTTGAAGAACAGCCGGTCCAGCGCCGTGCGCGCCGTCTCGATGTTCGGGGCCTCTCCGGGCCGGACGAGCGAGTAGATGTTCCGCAGCGCCTCGGCCTCGCCGCTCGTCGGATCCTTGGCCAGCGTGTTCCGGATCAGCGGCGACTCGCCCCTCGGTCCACCCGTGAAGACGAGGGCTTCGCGGACACGCTTCTCCCGCAGGCTCGTGAACAGCTTCAGGGTGAACTCGGCGCCCCGCTTCGCGAGGACTTTGCCCTTCTTGGGATCGACCACGTCCGCCGCGAGAGTAGGCTGAACGCTCCAGTCGCGACGCATGGTCAGATCCTCGAACGAACCACGGAGAGGGATGAACGCGGCGCTCGAGAACACCTCGATGCGCTCGACGCCGGCCCTGAGGAGCCGGTCGTAGAGGTCGTCCGTCAGCTCTTCTCCTCGACGCGACACGAAGGCCGTCGGCTCGTCGAACACCGGGACTTCACTCACGTCGGCCGCCTTGAAGCGGCGAGCCAGCGTATCGTCCAGCCGCTCGCCCATGCGAGCCAGCGTCTCGTCACCCGCCCTGACGTCGTCCGCGAGCCACATCGGCTCGTCCTTGGCCGGGTCGAAAGCGCCCAGGTCCAGTGCGCGTGGCTCGCCCTCGTACTCGGCATCCAGGATCGACTCCACGAGCGGCGTACCGATCACTTCACGTCGAATCGTGCGGTCATCCGAGATCTCACCGAGGAGCACTTCCCGGTGCTCATAGAACAGCTCCAGGATATCCGGATCCGTCCCATGGCCGAGCGCCCTCAGGAGAGCGGTGGCCGGAAACTTCTTGCGCTTGTCGATGTGGACGTGGATCACGTCGTGAATGTCGAGCGTGAACTCCACCCACGATCCGCGGAACGGGATGATCCGAGCCGAGAACAGGCGTGTGCCGTTGGGATGCACGTTCTCTTCGAACACGACCCCGGGCGACCGGTGCAACTGGCTGACGATGACGCGCTCGGCGCCGTTCACGACGAACGTCCCGTGCTCGGTGAGCAGCGGCAGGTCGCCAAGGTAGACTTCCTTCTCGAGGATGTCCGCCGGCCGGCGATCTCCATCGCCCAGGTCTTCCCACAGCACGAGACGAAGCGTCGCCTTGAGGGGCGCCGCGTACGTCATGTCGCGCTCCATGCACTCGTCGACCGAATACTTCGGCTCGCCGAGCGAATAGGACTGGAACTCGAGCGAGTAATTCCCGTTCACATCGTCGATCGGGAAGATCTCGTTGAAGATCCGCTCGAGCCCGACGTCCCGTCGGTCGCCCTCGATGTCGGGCTGCAGGAGTCTCTCGAAGGCCTGGATCTGGACATCCAGGAAGTGCGGGGTCTCCATCGGAGAGTCGATCTTCGCGAAAGAGACTACCGATCCGTCGTTGTTCGGTTCAGCCAACTTGCTCACCCCTGGTGGTGGACCGACCCGTGGGGCCGGTTCAGATACTGCGATATAATGGCACAGAACGCCCTGACCCCCGGGGACCCGTCAACGGGCCACAGGGGCGCAAAGGGCGCCGTGCGAGCGCGAACTGCCTTCTTGTCTGAAGAGCTACGCATCTAGAGCCAACGCTCGAGTTGTCGTGGTGGGGCCCGCAGAGCGGATCCCCGATTGCACCACTACTTCAACTCGACGGTAGCTCCCTGCTCCTCCAGCTTCGCCTTGATGGCCTCGGCCTCCTCCTTGGAGATGCCTTCCTTCACCGGCTTCGGAGAGTTGTCGACCAGGTCCTTGGCTTCCTTCAGACCGAGCGAGGTGACCTCGCGTACGGCCTTGATGACCTGGATCTTCTTGTCGCCGATTCCGACCAGGACTACGTCGAACTCAGTCTGCTCTTCAGCAGCCGCCGGAGCGGCGCCGGCCGCTGCCACCGCGACCGGAGCGGCCGCCGTGACACCGAACTTGTCTTCCATCATTTCCTTCAACTCGGCGGCCTCGAGGACCGTGAGCGAGCCGATTGCGTCGAGAAGCTCTTCAACCTTGCTCATGTTTCCGTGTACTCCCTGCCACTGTGTTCACCAAGTATTAGGGGCCGGTCCCGTTGGCTTCGGACCGTGCTCTCCCCGTGGGGATCCGGGACCGTCCCTATTGCTCCCCCTGCTTCGCCACTTCCTCGACCATGTAGGCAACGTCACGGATGAGCGAATTCAGCGCTCCCGCGATACCGCCTACTCCGGCCGTCAATCCGCCGGCGATCGCCGCCAGCAGATGATTCATCGGCGGAAGCTCCGCCAGCCTCGTCACGTCTTCCGGCGACACGACCCGGCGCTCCACGATGCCGATCTTCACGACCGGGCGCTCATCGTTCCCCTTCGCGAATTCTCGCACCACCTTCGCAGGCGCCACGGGATCGGCAGACCCCCCGAGCACCAGGGCCGTCGGCCCCTGGAGATGCTCGGTGAGATCGGGAATGTCCGTGCCCTCGAGGGCCCGGAGCGTGATCGTGTTCTTCACCACACGGTACTCGGCTCCGGCTTCGCGAAGTTGTCTCCGCAACACGCCGATCGCCTCCACGGTGAGACCCGTGAAGTCCGTGAGGTAGACGACTTCGGAGGAGGTCAGCTGCTCCTGCAGCTCCCCCGCGATCGCCTGCTTCTGATCCAGTTTCATTGCCATAGTGCTATCCCGACTTGGACCCGCGTTCGCCCGCGGATCGCACGCTTACCGATACGGGTTCGGGTCGATGCCGACCCCGGGACCCATCGTGCTGGAAACCGTCACACTTCGAATGTAGGTACCCTTCGCCGCAGACGGCCTGTTGCGCTTGATGGCTTCCATCAGCGACTCGAAGTTCTCGAGGAGCGCTTCGATGTCGAAGCTCACCTTGCCAACCGGGGCGTGGATGATCCCGGTCTTGTCCACTCGGAATTCGATCCGGCCGGCCTTCGACTCCTTCACCACACGCGCGACGTCCATGGTGACCGTGCCCGCCTTCGGAGTCGGCATCAGGCCCCGCGGGCCAAGCACGCGTCCCAGCTTCCCGACATCCTTCATCATGTCGGGGGTCGCGATGGCCACGTCGAAATCGAGCCATCCACCCTGGATCTTCTCGACGAATTCCGTGCCGACGTAGTCGGCTCCGGCCTCCTCGGCCTCCCGCGCCTTGTCGCCCTGCGCGATCACGAGAACGCGGACATCCCGACCCGTCCCTGCCGGTAGAACCACGGTTCCACGAACGATCTGGTCGGCGTGCCGGGGGTCGACCCCGAGCCGAACGGCGACGTCCACCGTTTCGTCGAACTTGGCGTATGCCGTTTCCTTGACCGCCTCGAGAGCCTGGCGCGTCTCGCGAAATTCCTCGAGCCCGACCGTAGCCGTGGCTGCCTGGTATCCCTTACCGCGCTTCGCCATCAGTCCGCCACCTCGATTCCCATGGAACGGGCAGTGCCGGCGATCATCCGGGCTCCCGCTTCCTCGTCGTTCGCGTTCAGGTCTTCCATCTTGATGCGCGCGATCTTTATCAGCTGCTCGTGGGTGACCATGGCCACCTTCTCGCGGTTGGGCTCGGCCGAACCTGAATCCAGGCCGAGTTCCTTCTTCAGGAGAATCGCCGCCGGCGGAGTCTTCGTGATGAAGCTGAAGCTCCGGTCCACATAGATCGTGATCACCACCGGAATGATCATTCCCGGCTGGTTCGACGTCTTGGCGTTGAACTGCTTGCAGAAATCCATGATGTTTGCGCCGTGCTGACCTAGCGCCGGACCCACGGGGGGTGCGGGCGTGGCCTGGCCGGCAGGAATCTGCAGCTTTACGAGCGCCATGATCTTCTTTTTTGGTGCCGCCATGATATACCTGCTCAGAATCCCTTAAGCTGCGTATAGTCCAGCTCCACGCTGGTCGGCCGACCGAACAGGCTCACCTGGACACGGACCTTGCCCTTGTCCGGGATCACCTCTTCCACCGTGCCGCTGAAGTCGCTGAACGGTCCCTCCATCACTTCCACGACCTGACCGGGGTGGAAGGGGATCTCTTCCTTCGGTCCCTCTTCCTCTACCGCCTCCGCGATCCCGAGAATCTTGTTGATCTCGTCTGGATGCAGCGGCTGCGGCTCCGTACCGCCGCCCAGGAACTTGATCACGCTCTGTACGCTGTTGACGAGGAACATGGTATCCTGGTTCAGGACCATGTTCACCAGGACGTAACCCGGGTACAGGCGCTTCGTAGACCGGATCTTCTTGCCGCCCTTGATCTCGACCACCTCGCGGGTCGGTACGATGACCTCGCGGATCACCTTCTCCCCGGGCTCTCCCGGGAGTTCGGAAATCTTGCGCTCCAGTAGCGTCTTGACCTTGTTCTCGTGCCCCGAGTAGGTCTGGATCGCGTACCAGCGTGCGGCCTGGCCGGTCTCTGCTACGTCTTCAGCCACTGAGTACCCCTACAAACGTGCGTACGAACCAGGAGAACGTCGCGTCCATCAGGCCGATGATGATCGCGATGATGACGCAGAAGACGAGGATCACGGCCGTGGCATTCCGCAACTGCTCGCGGTCGGGCCACGTGACCCGCTTCATCTCCGTCTGTACGTCCTCGACGAATTGCTGTAAGTCCTTCATCCGGGCCATATTGAAACGATCGCTCTCGTTGTTCCTGCCGTTTGCAAAGCGACTGAAACGCCGGTCCGTCCCCGTCAGACTCGGGGAGTCGGTTGCCAGGCCGTGCCGCTGGCACGCCTGAAACCTGGACCGGCGTAGCAACGCCGCCGCGCGTCAGCGCGTTTCTTTGTGCGTCCGGTGTGCGTTGCAGCGCGGACAGTATTTCTTGAACTCCACGCGCTGCGGGTGCAGTCTCTTGTTCTTGGTGCTCGAGTAGTTCCGCTCTTTGCACTCGGTACACTCGAGCGTGATCGTGTCCCTCATGATTCCGCCTATTCCAAAGGGGCTCGGTACTGCGCGACCAGAGCTGGCCCCTCGTTACTCGATGATATCGGTGACGACGCCGGCGCCGACGGTGCGGCCGCCCTCACGAATGGCGAACCTCAGCTCCTTGTCCATCGCGATCGGAGCGATCAGCTCGACGTCCATGTTCACGTTGTCACCCGGCATCACCATCTCCACTCCCTCGGGAAGGTGCGCCGTGCCCGTCACGTCCGTCGTCCGGAAGTAGAACTGCGGCCGATACCCGTTGAAGAA
>CAYWLF010000100.1:6803-8239 GCA_964458875.1 uncultured Gemmatimonadota bacterium | reverse complement strand
AGTTCATCAACTCGTCGGGGGCGTGGAGTCCGGACGGACGATACTTCGCCTTCGGCGTGGTCATCCACGGTCGTCCAGCCGTCACGATCATGGAGGCGGAGACCGGGAAGAAGGTGCAGGAGGTCCGGTTCGAGGAGCTGGGTGAGGTCTACACCCCCACATTCTCTCCGGACGGCCGGAGCCTGGCTTTCGCGGCGATCGTGAACGGCTACACGGACCTGTTCATTCTCGACCTGGAGACCGAGCAGCTTCGGCGGCTCACCTCCGACTTCTATTCCGACCTGCAGCCCTCGTGGTCACCCGACGGGGCGGCGATCGCGTTCGTCACGGATCGTTTCTCGACGGACCTTTCCACGCTCAGCTACGGCAACTACCGGCTCGGACTGATCGACCCGTCCACGGGCGAGATCCAGGCGATGCCGGTGTTCGGTGTCGGAAAGCACATCGATCCGCAGTGGGCGCCGGACGGTCAGAGCCTGTACTTCGTGACCGATGTGAGCGGGATCAGCAACGTCTACAGGTACGAATTCCAGGGTGGGAATCTGTACCAGGTGACCGATCTCGTGACGGGAGTCAGCGGGATCACGGATCTCAGCCCCGCCATCTCCTCGGCCAGCGGATCGAATCGGCTCGTGTACACGGCGTTCGAGCGCGGCGACTACAATCTGTACAGGATCGACACCCCGGAAGACCTGGCGGGACAGCCGATCGAGGAGGCGATCGCGGGCGCCAGTCCTGCCGTTCTTCCGCCGCAGGATCGGTCACCCGGGCTGGTGAGCGTGCTCCTCGATGAGCCGGAGCTGGGCCTGGCGGATACGCTAACCTTCGCGGGAACGACCTACAGTCCGGGGATCACGCTCGACTACGTCAGCCAGCCACAGCTAGCGGCCGGCGCAGATCGTTACGGAGCGTTCCTGGCCGGGGGCATCTCCCTCTACTTCAGCGACATGCTCGGCAACCGGAACCTGAGCACCGTGTTCAACATCAACACGGCCAACGGGAACCTGCTTCGCAGCTCCGCCTTGATCGTCGGCTACGAGAATCGGCGCACGCGCTGGAACTGGAACGCCGAAGTCGGCCAGGTACCGTACGTGATCCGGCGCTTCGGGCTTGAGCAGGACCCCGTGCAGGGCGTATTCATCGAGACCGAGGTCCGGGAGTGGCAGGTAAACCGCGTGGCCACAATGGGCGTGAGCTACCCGATCAGCCGGTCGAACCGGATCGAGTTCACCGGTGGATTCCAGGGCATCGACTTCTACAACGAGATCCGGACCAGCATCGTGTCGTTCTCCGGGACCGAGCTCGATAGAAACACCGAGGAGCTCGCGTCGCCGGGTTCGCTGAACATGGGGACCGCTTCCGCGGCCCTCGTTTACGACAACACGATCTTCGGCGGTACGGGGCCGATGCTCGGGCAGCGCTACCGACTGGAGGTC
>CAYWLF010000100.1:0-6793 GCA_964458875.1 uncultured Gemmatimonadota bacterium | reverse complement strand
AGGGTCGGTGACCTGAACTACGTGACGGCGACGGTGGACTTTCGGAAGTACATGATGTGGGTGCGGCCGACCACGTTCGCGTTCCGCTTCCTTTCCTTCGGACGGTACGGATCCGATGCGGAAGCGACGTGGGGCGACATCAGGGACGAGCCGGTCCCGGGCTACGAGAACCTACGGGTGCTGAATGACCTGTATATCGGATATCCCTCGATCATGCGTGGATTCAACGACGGGTCCTTCAGCGCGCAGGAGTGCGCCGCGTCGGTCGTATCCTCGTGCGACGTGTTCAACAACCTGTTCGGAACCCGGTTCATCACGGCCAATTTCGAGTACCGGATTCCGTTGCTCGGGTTCTTCGGTGTGGTTCCGTCGGCGGGTGCTCCGCCCGTGGATATCGCCCCGTTCTTCGACGTCGGCGTCGCGTGGCGTGACGGAGTGACGCCGCGCTTGGACTGCGACGCAAGCAGCGGCCAGATCATCCTGCGGAACTGCAGCGAAGTCGTGTCGAGCATCGGAATCGCCGGGCGGCTCAATCTGCTCGGCTTCATGATCCTGGAGCTGGACTTCGTGAATCCGATCACCCGTCCGGACAAGGGCTGGTACTTCCAGTTCAGCCTGCTGCCGGCGTTCTGATCCTCGGCCGCGCCGGTCGGCGCAGCTTGACAGGCGCCGGCGCTGCGCGGCCCTCAACATCGGGTGGAGGGGCTACGACGTGAAGCTCATCCTCAGGTGGCTCGTGAACGCGGCCGCCCTGTATGTAGCCGTTAAGCTCGTTCCCGGCATCGAGGCCTCCGATACGCAGGCGATTCTCATCGCGGCCATCGTGATCGGCCTGATCAACGCGACACTCAAGCCCATCGCGGTCCTCCTGACGCTGCCGTTGACGGTCATCACGCTGGGGCTTTTCTATCTGCTCGTGAACGGAGCGATGCTGTACCTGACGGCCGCGCTGACCCCCGGATTCGAGCTGGCCGGCTTCGGATCCGCCGTGCTGGGCGCGATCGTGATCTCCATCGTCGGATTGCTGCTCGGCGGGCTGGTCCGGGAAGAGGACTGAACCGCTGGCCCGGGTGTCTCCGGCCGGCCCAGCGAGGTCGCCGGTGCTCCCGCTTTCCCCAGAAGGAGGGCGAGGATACTCGTGGATTACTTCGGCAGGGACCAACTCAAGGAGCTGTTCCGGGTCGACACGGCGCCCGCCGTTTCGATCTACATGGAGACCCATCGGAGGGGTGCCGAGGTCACCGCACAGCCTTTGCGCCTCCGAGCGGCCATCGAAGAGGCCAAGGGTCTGCTGGCCGGGGACGGAGCAGATGCCGATGACGTCCTGGAGCCCCTCGAGGCTCTGGTCGGCGACCGGGAATTCTGGAACCACCAGGCGGACGGACTGGCGCTGTTCGCTTCCCGTGATTTCGGGCGCCTGTATCGACTGCCAGTGCGCCTGCGGGACATGGTGGTGGTCGGGCCGACCTTCCATACGAAACCCCTGATCGAGTTCCTGCAGGCCCCGGAACGCTTCTGGGTGCTTTCCGTTTCTCAGAAGGAGGTTCGCATCTGGGAAGGCACGGTCACCGAGCTGGGTCCGGTCAACCTGGCTTCCGTTCCCGCCAGCCTGCAGGAGGCCATCGGCACGGAGGTGGTCACCGATCGCCTCAACCTGCGGAGTCCACGCGGAAGAGGAGCAGCACCCATCTTCCACGGCCATGGGGCGGGGAAGGATGACACGAAACAGGAGCTCGAGAAGTTCTTCCGCGCCGTGGACACGGGCGTACGCGAGCTCCTGGCAGACGAGATCGGACCGATCATCCTGGCTGCGGTGGACTACTACCACCCGATATACCGCAGCGTGAGCAAGCTGGAGAACCTGGCCGATCAGGGGATCATCGGGAACATCAGCGGTTGGGACGAGGGTCGAATCCATGCGTCCGCGTGGCCGATCGCGCAGAAATCGGTGGAACGCAAGCTGGAAACTGCCCTCGCGCTGTGGGAGAGTTCGTATGGCCGAGGGAAGACCGAGTCGGATCTAGCCGCCATAGGCCGCCTCGCGGTAGCGGGCCGGATCCGTCTGCTGCTGGCTGACGAGGGGCGCACCGTGTGGGGCCGGATCGACCGTGCGACGGGTGACATCGAGGTCATCCGGGAGGGTGGTACCGATCCCGACGGGGGCGCCGTAGACCTGCTGGACGAGCTGGCGGAGCTGACCATCCAGTACGGAGGAAGAGCGCTGGTTCTGCCGAGCGAGAAGTTACCGGTGGATACGGGTCTCGCGGCGGTGCTGCGGTAGTACGGGGACACCTGCTCCCTTCGCGAGCGAGTCCTCGCTACATGTTCCTCGGCCTGACGGCCTCGCCCTACCGGAGCAGGAGGTGAACCGCGTTCCGTAGCCGTCCTGTTTCGCTGGCCCTGGTCGGATTGTTCGCCTGCAGCACTGGCTGCCACTACTACCGGCCGGTCGAACTCGGTGAGGTCGCTGATCAGGGGAAGGTACGCGTCACCACGACCGACGGAGAGCGGGACATCCTATACGACCTGGAGCTCGTGGGAGACAGCCTCACCGGACACGAGAACCGAGCGAGTCAGCGAGACGACTCCGACCGTATTGTGGTCATTCCGGTTGACCAGGTAACCGCGGTCGAGACTGTCCGCTCGGACCCGGTCGCCAGCGTGCTGATCGGCGCTGCGATATTGGCCGCGGCTATCTATGTGTTCTCAATGATCATATACGCTAACTCGAGTTAGCCCGGTCATCAGCAAGGCGGCGACCGAAGATCTCAATAGTATGGATTGTCCCCTGCATCGTGATTCGTCACGTCCACGATGTCTCTCACCTCGGGCACGTTCTCCATGATGATCCGCCGAATGCCCTGGGCGAGCGTGACCGCGGCCATGCCGCAGCCCTGGCATCCACCCATCATCTCCAGATAGACGACTTCGTCGCGCACCTCGACGAGCGTCACGCTGCCTCCGTGGCTGGCGATCGCCGGATTGACCTGCATCTCGATGACCTGCTTCACCCGGTCAGCCACGGGACCCGCGGCTAAGCCCTCACCGATCGGAACGATGTTGGGGTTCTCTACCTTGAAACCGCTGCCCTGCATCGACTCCACCCAGTCCACCTGGGCACCCTGCAGGAGGTCTGCGCTGGACCTCGGAACCACGACCTCGAAGTCGCCCTGTCCGTAGATCTGATCGTCCGATTCCTTCTGGGACTCCTCGATCAGCGACAGGTCGTACTTCGGGGCCAGCGGGCTCGAGTCGAGGACTTCTATCCGCACCGCGAGGGGCTCCGACTCCTCCGCGAGAAAGGCCACCACGTGGGCCTTCGCTTCATCCGTGAACGTCACCACGTCATCTTCCTCCTTGCAGTCAATCGCCGAACGCGGCGCGCATGACGAACAACAGGTTCGCCGGTCGCTCCGCCATGCGACGCATGAAGTACGAGTACCATTGGGATCCGTAGGGCAGGTAGATCCTCATGTTGAGGCCGTTGTCCACCAGCTGCCTCTGGTAGTCGCGGCGCACACCGTACAGCATCTGGATCTCGAACGCTTCATCCGGTATCCCCGTCCGGGAAGCGTGTTCCAGGGTGGCGTCGATCATCTTCTCGTCGTGCGAGGCGATCGCCGTCGGCGCGCCGCCATCCAGCAGCATCTTCATCAGGTGAACGTAGTTGGCATCCACCTCGTCCTTGTCCTGGAAAGCGACCGACGCGGGCTCGTTGTACGCCCCTTTGCACAGGCGGACCGCCGCACCGAGCTCGACCAGCCGGGCGATGTCGGCCTCGCTGCGGTAAAGATAGGACTGGATCACGATTCCTACGTTCCGGTACTGCTCGAACACCCGGTAGAAGACGTCGAGCGTCGTCTGCGTGTGCTCGGAGTCTTCCATGTCGATACGGACGAAGTTCCCGAGCTCGTCGGCGCGTCGCACCACTCCCAGGAGGTTTTCGTAGCAGAAGTCCGTGTCGATGTCGAGTCCGAGCTGGGTCAGCTTGAGAGAGATCGTTGTCTCTGCCGCATGTGCGTCGATCTCTGCCAGGCTCTCCGCGTACTCGGCAGCCGCCAATTCGGCCTCGGACCGATCCGACACGCTCTCGCCCAGCAGATCGAGGGTGACCCGAAAGCCTCGTTCGTTCAGGTCGCGAGCCACGTCGAGCGCTTCCTCTGACGTGTCACCGGCAACGAAACGACCCGACATCTGACGTGCAAACGGCAGCTTGAACAGCACGTTCTTCAGGTCGTTCCGCTCACTCAGGAACAGGAGCGTGTGTCTAAGCATCAATCGTCTATTCCCACCGGCGCGGACGAGCTCGACAGGTAGGCCTGGAACTCGTCCACCCCGAACATGGTGTATACGGTGAGGCCCTCGGCCTCGATCGATTCGCGCCCGCCTTCCTGGCGGTCGACGGCGGCGAGCACCGCCAGCACCGTGCCGCCCTCCTGTCGCACGGCCTCGCAGGCCTGGAGCGCGGATCCGCCTGTCGTGATGACGTCCTCCACGACGACGACGCGGGCGCCTTGCTCGAAGCACCCCTCGACCCGGCGCCCCGTCCCGTGTCGCTTGGGCCTCTTACGGACGGAGAAGGCGTGCACGGGTCTTCCCCGGCGCCAGGACTCGCCGGCGATGGCGTAGGCGATCGGATCGGCGCCCATGGTAAGCCCTCCGATCAGGTCCGGTTCCAGCCCGGCTGCTTCCAGTGCGTCGACACCGACCTCTCCAAGTAGAACCTGTCCTTCTGCATGCATCGTGGTGGTCCGGCAATCGACGTAGAAACGGCTCTGGCGGCCGGAGGCGAGCACGAAGTCGCCTTCCTGGAAAGACCGCTCGACGAACAGACGAAGGAGCCTCTCGCGCGAAGTCATTTCGCTCTCTGTCAGGATGTGGATTCGACGGCCCGATAGGTCCGCTGCACCTGGCGACAGGCGGCGGATTCACTGCAAGTACCGAATACCTTGACCTGCCGGGTGATCGCCTCGAATCCTTTCTCCGCCGCGACCTCGGCGAGGACCCGATCGAGGTCCGCGTGCTTGAACGTGGAGACGCGGCCGCACTCGGTGCAGATCAGGTGATCGTGCTGAGCCGCACCGACCTGGGTTTCGTACCTCTTGAAACCCTCGTCGAAGTCGTGCTCGGTGGCAAGACCGAGCTCGACGAGCAGGGCCAGGGTGCGGTAGACCGTCGCCTTGCCCGCGTGCTCACCCCGTTGCCGCAGGGCTGCCGCGACGTCGTCCGCGGACAGGTGGCGGGTGGACTCGAACAGGATCTGGGCGATGGCCTCACGCTGGTGTGTGAACGGAAGTTCCCGCTCACGGAGCTCGCCACGAAGCACCTGCATCATCACGGCCGCGCACCCGAGCGGCGGCCTCGTGGAAACTGTGGTCGAGGGGATGGACATGGACGGCTCGCACGCTGCATTCGATGTCAGTCAGAACCGCGAGACAGCCCTGCGCAGGCGCTCTTCACGGTTGTCTCAACGCATTGAGAATGTAGCGCGAACTGGACCCATTCTCAATCCGCTTGCGTCACGCGCCGGCCGACGCATCTTGGCACGGACAACTGCTTCCACGTGAACCTCACCCGGACGACGGATCATGATCGACGCGCCCACTCACCTCTCTCCCTCCGTGCGGCCAAAGGACCTTCGAGTGGTCCTGTATACAGCGCTCATCGCGATTCCTCTGGTGGTGGGGTGTGGTGAGGCCGGTGGCTCCGGGAGCGACCAGGATGGCGGTCAGCCCCAGCCGATCGCCGCTGGTCAGGCGGTTCGCACGACGACCATCCTTGTCGGTGGCGTCGAGGTGACGGCCGAGATCGCTGACAACCAGGATCTCCGGGCGGAGGGCCTGATGAACCGCGATTCACTTGCCGCGAATCACGGGATGCTCTTCGTGTACGGGACTTCCGAGGTGCGCTCGTTCTGGATGCGCAACACCCGGATCCCCCTCGACATCGCGTTCATCGACGCGAATGGCGTCATTATCAACATCGAGCAGATGGAGCCCCAGTCTGACCAGAACTACTTCTCACAGGGGCCCATGATGTACGCCCTGGAGATGGACCTGGGCTGGTTCGAGGCGAACGAGGTCGGACCGGGAGATCGCCTCGAGTTCTGAGAATCGACCAAAGGCGGGTGCCATAATGTCAGAGTACCGGGAGGAAAGAGACTCGATGGGTCCCGTCCGCATTCCCGCGGACATGTTGTACGGTGCGCAGACGGAGCGGGCGCGCCAGAACTTTCCGATCAGCCGGCTTCGTTTCGACCGACGTTTCCTGTTCGCGATGGGAGTGATCAAGCGGGCAGCGGCCGAGGTGAACGAAGAGCTGGGCCTCCTGGATCCGGTGCTTGCCGGTGCGATCAAGCAGGCGGCGCAGGAGATGATGGACGGCGACCTCGATGCCCACTTCGTGCTGGACATCTTCCAGACGGGCTCGGGAACCTCCACCAACATGAACGCCAACGAGGTGATCTCGAACCGCGCGAACCTGATCCTCGGCGGCGAGGTGGGAACCAAGGATCCGGTGCACCCCAACGACCACGTCAACATGGGACAGTCGAGCAACGACGTGATCCCGACGGCCGTGCACGTGTCAGCCCTGTTTGCCGTGGAAGGCGAGTTGCTGCCGGCACTGACCCACCTCAAAGCGGCGTTGGACGCGAAGACGGAGGAGTTCGACGGTGTGTACAAGGCGGGACGCACCCACCTGCAGGATGCCACACCCATGCGGCTGGGGCAGGAGTTCAGCGGGTACGCCAGCCAGGTGAAGCACGGAATCGGTCGGGTGGAGCGAGCCCGCG
>CAYWLF010000099.1:0-8257 GCA_964458875.1 uncultured Gemmatimonadota bacterium | reverse complement strand
TGACGCCCCACAGTTCCTCGTCTTCTCCATACTTCCGCGCGTAGGCGCGCATCGCCGCCTCGACGGCGTACATGTGCTTTCTCAGGTTCACGTTTTCCGTGTATTCCTGCATCAGCGCGAGCGCCTGCTCCCGGTTCGGCACTTCCGACATGGTTCGCTCCTCTCCCTTGGCTCTCACCGATCTTCAGCTTCCTCGAGCAGCGCCGCCCGAGTCACCGTTCCGGATCCGAACCGCTCGACCAGGCTGTCCACGGCCTCGGCTACCCGCGTGTCGATTCCAGTCTCCGGTACAAACAAGTCTGCCTGTCCGCTCTCCGCTCTATCCAAAGCCGAGAGCGTCACTCCCACCAAACGCACGCGGAGCCGTGGCCGATCGGCGGTCCGCAGTAACTCGCGGGCCACCGGCCAGATCTTCTCCACGGTGTTGACGGGTTCCTTCAGAGTGCGCTGACGCGTGACGGTCTCGAAGCCCTCCCAGCGCAGCTTCACGGTAACCGTTGCCCCGGCCAGGTGCTTCCGACGAAGTGACGCGGCCACCTGGTCGGTGAGGTCCAGAAGCGCACGCTCGACGACCTTCCGATCAGAGACGTCCTCGCCGAACGTCGTCTCCTTCCCGAGCGACTTGCGGACATGCTCGGAGACGCCCGGCCGGTCGTCGATTCCCTGGCTGAGCCGATGGAAGCGGTCGCCCATTGAATCGCCGAACGCGCGAACCAGGGCACCCCGTTCCAGGTTCGCGGCATCCCCTATCGTGTCGCATCCGAGCCGCCGAAAGCGCTGGAGAGCCTTGGGACCGGCCCCCCACAATCGGCCGATCGGAAGAGGAGCCAAAAACTCGGCTTCCTTCCCCGCCTCGACCACGACGAGGCCGTCAGGCTTGTCGAGGTCGCTCGCGATCTTCGCGATGAACTTCGATTTCGCGCAACCGATCGACGCAGTCAGTCTCTGGTCCTTCCTGATCGCGTTCTTGATCCGGTCGGCGATCTCCGGTCCGTCCCCGTACAGCCGCCGGCTGGCCGTTACGTCCAGGAAAGCTTCGTCGATGCTGATCGGTTCTATCAGGTCCGTGAACCGCTCGAAGATCGCCCTTATGCGCCGCGAAACATCGGCGTACAGGCGCATGCGCGGCCTCAGATAGACGGCCTTGGGGCAGCGTCTCCAGGCTTCCGAGATCGGCATGGCCGACCCGATGCCGTATCGGCGCGCCGCGTAGTTCGCGGTGGCCACGACTCCGCGACCACGCCCCTCCTTGGGCTCGGAGCCCACCACGACGGGCTTACCTCGCAAGGCCGGGTTCTCGCGTTCCTCCACCGCCGCATAGAACGCGTCCATGTCCACGTGGAGGATGGCTCGATTCCCCACCGTCACCACCTCATTCCTCTCCGGCCGCCAACCGTTCCTCCACCACTCGCCGCAGGACGGCGGGGTAGTCGCTGATCAGTCCTTCCACTCCGATGTCGAACAGCCGCCGCATCTCCTCCGGACGATTCACGGTCCATACGAAGACGCCCTTGCCCTGGTCGTGCATCCGGCGAACGAAACCGCGGGTGACGATGCGGATGGGTCCCTTCCGGACAGGCACCATGGCGGCCGTGAGATCATCCGGCAGGGGGCGGCGGACGCCCAACTTTCCCCACAAGACGAAATCGTACAGGTCGGTCTGGTAGGCTCCACGCCACCGGGCCGCTGAAGCCGCCGGGCCCACTTCATCCGCGTTGAAGCCGCCGACGATGATCCGGTCGAACTCGGGCCGGCCGGGAAGCCACTTGGCCAGGAGACGACCGGCCGCCGCACTCTTCACCTCCAGGATCGCGGGCAGGTCGTCCATGGCTTCCATCGCCTGGTCCAGTGTCGGAACGTGGACTCCCTGCGCGCGGAAGGGGAAGGTCTGGCCCTCGTCGGAGGTAAATCGGTACCCCGCATCCAGCGCCTGCAGCTCTTCCAGGGTGCGCTGATCCACCGAACCGGTTCCATCTGTGGTGCGTTCGAGCGTTGGGTCGTGGATGACGACCAGACTTCCGTCCTTCGAAGCGTGCAGGTCGATTTCGATGGCCTGCGCGCCCACTTCCACGCCGTGCCGGATGGCCGGAACCGTGTTCTCGGGGGCCACGCCACGGGCTCCTCGGTGACCGATGATGCGGATGTCTCCGCCGGGTCCAAACATCAACAGGGCGCCGCAGGGCCCCGGCCGGCCTCGTTACTAGCGCCGTGGGGGTACATGCAAGGCGGAGTGACGATGCGATGTCGTGAGGCATCGGGGAGGAGCGACAACGATGCAGATGGTCCCACGCCGCCGTAACCCCACGGGTGCGAGGGGGTTGCGGGCTCGTACCGCGTCACTCGTCGTCGACGATGCTCGAGCATCGCCCTCCTCCTCGTTCCTTGTCCGAGCCTCGCAAGACCCACGCACGCGGCCGCCGGGGCCCTGCGGCGACCTGTGAACAGTAGTGCGCCGGCTGCGCCGATGTCCACCGCCAGGTTAGCTTCCAGCCGGGTTCCGTCAGGGCCGCGACGCGTGACGTAGACAGGTGGTGCGAGAGGCGGCCCGCGAGTTCACGGAGGGAGTGTTGCGAGTACTGGTTTGTCCCACGGCCTTCAAGGAAAGCCTGAGCGCCGCGCAGGTCACCGACGCGGTGGTCGAAGGCGTGCGACGAGGTCAGCCCACGGCCGAGATTCACGGCATGCCGGTCTCGGACGGCGGCCCCGGTCTTCTGGACGCGATCCTCGCTGTTGAAGGTGGCGAGATCCGCGTGTTCGAGGTCTGTGGTCCCCTGGGTGATCCAGTCGAGGCGCGGTCGCTCTGGGTCTCTCCGACCGAGGTCGTGGTTGAAACGGCCGACGCGTGTGGCCTGCACCTGGCTTCGTCCGTCGACCGCGAACCCATGCGAGCGGACACGCGCGGAGTTGGCGAACTCGTGGCCGGGTGTATCGAGCAGGGAGCCACCGACATCGCCATGGGCCTGGGTGGGTCCGCCACGGTGGATGGCGGCACGGGGCTCGCCCGCGTCTTCGGGTACTGCTTCGTGGACGGAAACGGTGAAGATCTGCCGGCGGGAGGCGGCTTTCTCGATATCCTGGCTCGTGTGGAGGCCGGCCCTTCCCTGCCGGCCGAGGTCGCGGTGACGGCGATCGCCGACGTCAGCGCGCCGCTCACCGGTCCAGATGGGGCCGCACGTCGCTTTGGTCCGCAAAAGGGGGCGAGCCCGTGGCAGGTCGAGACTCTTGAGTCAGGACTCACGCGCCTCGGCGATCGGTTACGCGTCGACCTGGGACGGGACGTTACCGATCTCCCGGGTGCTGGCGCCTCGGGGGGGCTGGGCGCCGGTTGCGTGGCCTTTCTGGGCGCGAATCTCGTACCGGGAAGCGATTGGGTGCTGCACCGCCTGGCCTTCGACGAGGTGCTGGCCGATGCCGACCTGGTGATCACTGGTGAAGGCGCGTGGGACGCCACCAGCGGCATGGGGAAGGTCACCGGCGAGATCCTCCGGCGCTCGCTGGCGGCCGCAGTCCCGGCGCTCCTCGTATGCGGACGGGCCGCCGACCCGACTCCTGCCGGCGTGACGGTCGTGGGGGGCAGGGGGGAGTGGCTGGACGCGAACGGCGTCACCCGCCTGGTCGCGGACGCCGTCTGCTGACGCTATCCTACCGGCTCCCTTTCCCGGCGTGGACGGGGCGATCCGACTTCTAGGACACACGAGCGCGCTCGAATAGCGGAGGCTGCGGTGAGCACCGAGACGGGCCACCCGGAAAATCTGATGGAGAAGCTGGTGTCCCTGGCCAAGCGGCGGGGCTTCATCTTCCAGTCGTCCGAGGTGTATGGCGGCGTCGGGGCGGTATACGACTATGGACCCCTGGGCGTCGAGTTGAAGAAGAATGTTCGCGACGCGTGGTGGGCGGAGATGGTGCATCGTCGCGACGATATTGAGGGTCTGGATGCCGGCATCCTCATGCATCCGGAGGTATGGGTGGCCAGCGGCCACGTAGAGGGATTCACGGACCCCTTGATCGAGTGCCGCAATTGTCACCGTCGCTTTCGGGAAGATCATGTCGAAGGCGACCAGTGTCCGACGTGCGGGGTCAAGGGCCAGTTCACCGAGCCTCGCAACTTCAACCTCATGTTCAAGACGTTCATGGGGCCGGCCGAGGACTCAACCGCCGTGGTCTACCTGCGACCCGAGACGGCGCAGGGAATCTTCGTCAACTTCCGGAACGTGTTGGACAGTGCGCGCCAGAAAGTGCCGTTCGGAATCGCGCAGGTGGGTAAGGCGTTCCGCAACGAGATCACCCCCGGGAACTTCACGTTTCGGACGCGCGAGTTCGAGCAGATGGAGATGCAGTTCTTCGTCGAGCCGGGCACGGACGAAGAATGGTACCACACATGGAAGGAGCGCCGCCTGGAGTGGGTGAAGTCGCTCGGCATTCGGGCGGACAGGCTTCGCCTCGAGCCGCACGGCCCGGACGAACTCGCGCACTACGCGAAGGATGCGGTAGACATCGAGTACCTGTTTCCGATGGGCTGGCGTGAGTTCGAGGGCATCCACAACCGAACGGACTTCGATCTCTCTCGACACCAGGAACACTCGGGCAAGAAGCTCGAGTACGTGGAGTCGCACTCGGGTAAGCGTTTCATCCCGTATGTGATCGAGACGTCAGCCGGCCTCGATCGCACGGTCCTCGTGGTCCTGGCCGACGCCTACCACGAAGAAGAAGTCGAGGGCGAGTCGCGGACGGTGCTTCGCCTGCATCCCCGGCTGGCGCCGACCAAGGTCGCCGTGTTCCCTCTCGTGAAGAAGGAGGGAATGCCGGAGATGGCCGACCGGATCGCCGCGGATCTGCGTGGCACGTACACCACCTTCCACGATGTCAGTGGATCGATCGGGCGACGGTATCGGAGACAGGACGAAGCCGGGACGCCGTTCTGCATCACGGTGGACGGCCAGAGCGTCGAGGACGGCACGGTGACCGTGCGTGATCGGGACACTCTCGAGCAAGTCCGGGTGGCTGCAGACGGGATCTCGGACTACCTGCACGAGCGAATCGACGGCGAACCGGGGAGCTGACGATTTCCGATCGGGAAGGCGCGGCGCGCCCATGGGCCTGACGACCGCGGAGATCCGCGACCGGGCCGAGCGCTTCAGAGCAGCCGTGTTCGAGGAGATGCACGACGCCAGGTCGGGTCGCAAGGCGTGGCCGGAGCTGGCTCCCCTGTTCGAGTCGCAGGGCATCCTCGAGTCCTCACGCACGCTACCCGTGATCGAACGGGCCATGGCTTCCGCCGAAGAGGAAGAAGAGCGTCAGCTGCGCAAACTTCTCCGGTGGGCGGCCCGACATCACCTCGAAGCCCACAACGCACGCCTTGACGACGAGTTCTCCTACTGGCGCGCCACCGCCAAGGTGGAGACGGGCGACGTCGCGGTTCCGGTCAGCCAGGCCGCGAACCTCATCGATGCGACCGATTCGCGCGAGGCGCGGCGGCAGCTCGAAGAAGCCCGTCGCGATACGTTGGAAGAAGCGATCCCCTTGCAGCTCGACCGCCTCAGCCGGTGGCGTGAAGCCGCCGCCGAACTTGGCTACGGGGGGTATAGGGAGGCCGTGGAGCGCCTGGCCGGCGTGAGTCTCCTCGGCGTTGTGAGCGAGGCCCGCCGCCTGATCGATGAGACCGAGGACGTATACCGTGAAGTCGTTGGGGAAGAGCTGCGACGGCGCCTCGGTATTCGACCCGACGAGGCCGAGAGTCACGATGCCGGCTGGCTCAAGCGAATGCCGTGGCTCGACGGATCCTGCCAGGAGGGCGACGTCCTTGGGACGCTACGGAAGGACCTGAGGGAGATAGGGCTGCCCCTCGAATACGGCGGTCACGTGACGGTGGAGCACGAGGCGTTTCCCGGACCGGGAATGACCGCGTGCTGCACGCCGGTACGGGTGCCCGATCAGATCCGGTTGCTGGTCATGCCGACGATCACGCAACCGGGCTGCGTGGCGCTCCTGACCTCGGTCGGCCGGGCGCTTCACTACGCGTACACGGACTCCAGGCTCTCGTTCGAGGACCGGGCCCTTGGCGACCTCGGTGTGGTGAAGGGACACGGTCTGCTGTTCGCAGGTCTCAGCCGGGAGGGAGCCTGGGTGCGACGGACCCGCGGACTCCAGGGGCAGGCCCTGGCAGATTACCTGCGGACCACGGCGGTGGCCGACCTGTTTTCCCTGCGAGAAGCGGCGGCCCGGCTCGAGTTCGAGATCCAACTGTCGGACAGTGCCAGTCCGGGCGAACTGGGGCCGGCGTGGGCTGACGCGCTTTCCGGGGCGACCGGCTTTCGCTTCGACCCTCGTTCGTACTTGGAGAGACTGGGCCAGAGATTCGGCGTCGCTCGCTTCCTGCGCGGTCGGATGCTGGCGGCCCAGCTACGCCGGGAGCTGCGGGAGCGATTCGATGACGACTGGTACCGCAACCCGCGGACGGGTCCATTCCTCGGTGACTGGTTCTCGAACGGGCTGCGATTCTCGGCGGCCGAGGTGGCGACCGCCCTGGGCAACGACCGGCTGGGGGCCGACGCTATGATCGCGGCCGCGCGGGAGCCGTTCGAATGATCCGGATCATCGGTGCTGTCTGCGTCCTCCTGGCTCTTGCGCCGGATGTGCAAGGCCAGGAGCAGGAGGTGGAACTTGCGGACGGAAGTCGTGCATGGTCCACTCCCGGCGAACAACGAGGCTGGTTCGCTCCCTCGACGCCCGCTGACGTGGGTGAATACCTCGCTGGCTTGGCCGGGAAGTTCGATGTGGTGACGCTCGACACGCTGTCCTGGATCGATGGCGGTTCCGTGGAACCGGACTCGGCGCTGCCGGTACTGCTCGCCCGAATCCGGAGGCCGAGCGAGGCGACCGGTCAGCGCCTCAGGGTCCTCGTACTGGCGGGGCAGAGAGGTGACGATCTTTCGGGCACGGAGGTCAGCCTGCAGATCATTCGCGAGCTGGTGCTCGGGGAGATCGGAGCCCTCCTGGATGATCTGGAGATCGCTTTCATCCCGGCCGCGAATCCCTGGGGTCTCCTTTGGTGGACGGCGGCCGAGCCGTCCGGAGTCGATCAGGCCCTGGACCATACTCTGCTGCGTTCACCGGCGACGAGGGGTGTGCATGACCTGGTGGCCGATTGGCGACCGCACCTGGTGGTCGAGTTGCGAGAGATCGGTCCTATGGTCTACCGGGTCCAGGCCGGGCTGGCGAGGCACCCGAACGTGGATCCGGACCTCATCCGCTACGGGCGCTTTTACCTGCTGCCGCACGTGGCGAACGAATTGTCTCGCGCCTCCGTGACCTTCCGGGAATACGTGGCGGTCGGGCCGGATTCCGCGACTTTCGAAACACCGCTCATGGGAGCCGCGGCGCTTCCAGACGGAGCGTTCCTCACACCAGGGCAACTCGGAGCCGAGCACGCCGGCAATGCGTTCTCGCTGGGCGGAAGTCTCTCGATCATGCTCGGGGTCACCTCGATGGGTGGGGTCGACGGACTGGTCGAGCGGGTCCAGCTTCTCTACCAGTCCGTGGGCTATCTGCTGGAAGTCGCCGCTGCCCAGGCCGAGGGTCTCCTCGAGTTTGACGAGTCTCCTCCGCCGGCCCTTTCCCTGCGCCACGACCATGTGCTCAACGAGCAGCAACCGGAACTGGTGTGGATGGTGTGGAACGAACGCGGGCAGATCGTGCAACAGACGACCGACCGGTGGCGTTCTGTTGTGCGACGCAAGCTGGCCCTTCCGATCCCGGCCGCGTGGGTGATCGAACCGGCAGGCAGGGAGTGGGCCGAGCTCGTCGCGGCGCACGGTTTCCGGGTCGAACGCTTAAGCCGGGGCGAGAGCCTGAAGGTGGGATCGTACCGGATCGGGGCGATCGCCGCCCTGCCGCCGGACCTGGGAAACGAACTTCCGCTGGAATCCGCCCCGGACGGAACGAACCTCCTCGTACACGGTGAGCGTGACTTCCCCGAGGGTGCCTGGATCGTCCGCGCCGACCAGCCGGGAATCCGCCTCCTGTTCACGCTCATCGAACCCTGGTCTCTGGACGCCCCCCTGGGGCGCGAGGCAGGTGCCGGGGAGGACGGACCGGAGAATCCGTCCACCCTGGAGATGTATCCAGTGCACCGAATCGGCGTCGTGGAGCCCCTGGAGTCTCTGCGGACCGAGCCGGCAGATTTCGGAGCGGCGCAAGCCGGTCCCGCGGACTGATCACACCGTGATGTCGCCCGTCGGATCACTCCTGCCGGTGCTCG
>CAYWLF010000098.1:0-8275 GCA_964458875.1 uncultured Gemmatimonadota bacterium | reverse complement strand
CCGCGAGCTGGATCCCATAGGTCACGCCGGCGACCGCCATAAAACGGCTCCCGAAGGCGATGTCCTGGTACAGCTCCAGCTGCAGGTCCGCCTGGCCAGTGCCTATCGGCTGCTGAAGAAACACGTCGGGATCCAGGTATGGATCTCTGTCCGGGTCCGAGAGCGGGAAGCGGTACCGGGCCCCTACGGTCGTTCTGTACCGCACTCCGGGCCGGTCCAGCGGTTCCGGTACCTCGGCCTCGCCATCCGCCACTTCCTCAGCTGCCGCGCGGGGGTCTCCTTCGGCAGGAAGTGCCTCTCCCTCAGCAGGATCTGCCTCCCCGGGCGCCCCGGCGATTCCCGAAGTGTCCGCCTCGGCTTCAGGATCGGCATCGGGTGGGGCGGCTTGCGCCGGGGGCCGTGGTGCTTCGCCCGACTCCTCGGGCAGCGGTTCCGGTCGCTCCGGCCATCCGAAAGTGTCGAGGAGCTTGAACCGCGCTCCCACTTCGATCTCGGAGAACGCCCAGCCACGTGTGACCTTGCCGAGCGGCTGTCCGAGGACGGGGTCGCGTTGGAAATAGGTGTTCAGGTCCGACCTGGTGGCGCTTTCAGGCAGGCCGAAGCCGGGAAGCGTGATGCCGAAGGACTGGAAACCAGTCTCGAAGCCACCGTAGTACCCCGTCATCTGCTGCCCCGCAGAACTGCCCGACGTGAACAGGTACTGCTGCCCCGTGATCCGCGAGTCGAGGGCTCCCTGGAAGGACTCGCTGTCGGCGAGAAGCGCCAAGGCCGTCGCCTGGTCCTCCGGGGACAGCGTGCCGCCATCGACGAGGGCCTGGAGTTGAGCCTGGGCGGCGTCCAGCTGCGAGAAAAACGCCGCCGGGTCGGCGAGCGCTGTCTCGGCTCTCAGTACGTTCGCGGTCGCGGAATCGAACACGAAACCGGTCTCGACCTCCGTCTTGACGAGTGGGGCCAGGATCTCGATGGCCGCGAAACCCCCGATGCCAAACTGGAGGGCGAGCGGTATTCGCCGCTCGAACACGTCGATCGAACCGAAGTCGAGTTCGCCAAGGTCCAACTCGCTGCCTGTCAGGGGCGTGAAGCCCAGGGCATCGGCGTCGCGATTGACGACCTCCAGCATCGGGTCGAGGCCCGGAAACAGGCGAGCGGCTACGCTCCCGTCGTAGTCGGCGAACAGCGGCTCGCGGGATCCATCACTGACATCGGCACTACTCTCGGCGAACTGCTCGTTCCAGTTGTGGAACTCCGGAGCCAGTTCGATCCACAGGGAGCCGGCCGCCGGGATGCGTGCATCCCGGTCCCGTACCTGCGCCTCGGCGAACGAAGGCAGCACGACAAGCAGAACGGTCACTGCGCACGCCAGCGGGGTCGGGCGGAGGTGTGCGAGCGGCGCCGCGCTCCGGGGCATGACGATCTCCGGTACGGTGAACAGAGCCGCCGGGGCGGCGAGCGAAGATCGGAGTATAGGCGCCCGCCACGGGGCCGCACAAGCGAAGTTGGACTCTGGCCACGGGTCGTGGAACCGGCTAGTTTCTGCGCCCCGGAACCAGAGGAAGGTCCCGGCATGGCGTCGTGGCCGAGTGGCTAGGCAGGGGCCTGCAAAGCCCCCTACTCCGGTTCGAATCCGGACGACGCCTTTCCTCCCGGATATTCTGGGAGGCGCCCTCACGACAGATTCCAATGGACGAGGTGTCGGCGCGCTGTGCGCTCTGTCATCGGTCCGTAGCAGGGAGGTGCCGTGACCGAATCAGCCCCAGACGCTCACCGCGCAGTGTCCGTGGACCGCATTCTCCTGGTGCTTCTGCTGTCTGTGCCGACGACCCTGGTCATGGTGTGGGGGTTCGGCCTGCACGGTACGCCCGTGTTTATCGCGGCCGCCGTGTCCATCCTGCCGCTGGCCGGTTACATGGGGCGGGCCACCGAGCGGCTGGCCGAGCACCTCGGCGCCGGGTGGGGAGGATTTCTCAACGCCACCTTCGGTAACGCGGCGGAACTGATCATCGCGATCATGGCTCTCCGCGCGGGGCTGATGGACGTCGTGAAGGCCTCTCTCACGGGGTCGATCATCGGTAACCTCCTCCTCGTCCTCGGGCTCAGCATCCTGGTCGGAGGTCTGAAGTTTCCGCCTATCCAGCGGTTCAACCGGACGGCCGCGAGCATGGGGGCCACGATGCTCCTGCTGGCGGCAATCGGCCTCGTGCTTCCCGCGATCTTCCACCAGGTGGTGGGAGACGGTGAGGTTGGACTCGAACGTGGCCTGAGTCTAGACATTTCGATCGTACTCATGGCCACGTACGTACTCGGGCTGATCTTCAGCTTCCGCACCCACTCGCACCTGTATCTGGGTACCGGTGCCGGCATGGATCATGACACAGCGGACGGCGACCACGACCAACGGGGCGGGGCAGGGCGAGCCCTCGGCCTGCTCCTTCTGTCGGCAGGGGCCATCGGCCTGATGTCCGAGATGATGGTGGGCGCGCTGGAGGAAGCCGCGCACGACCTGGGCATGAACCAGGTGTTTGTCGGGGTGATCCTGGTGGCGCTGGTTGGTAATGCGGCCGAGCACTCTACGGCCGTTCTCATGGCCGCCAAGAACAAGATGGACCTGTCCGTCAACATCGCGGTTGGTTCATCCATTCAGATCGCGATGTTCGTCGCGCCGCTCCTCGTGTTCCTGAGCTATGCGATCGGGCCGGCGCCCATGGATCTCCATTTCACGTCGCTCGAAGTGGTGGCGGTCGTGCTCTCGACCGGAGTCATGGCCCTCGTGTCTCTCGATGGGGAATCGCACTGGATGGAGGGGATCCAACTCCTGGCGGTGTACGTCATGCTCGGGTTGGCCTTCTTCTTCCTGCCCGTGTGAGGAGCCCGGGCCGACTCGGAGGTCGTGATTGGCAACCTCTTCGATCCGTATCGAGTCTAAGGGAGCGAGCGGCGGGCGCCCCCATCCAGCGCCGAATGGGGATCGGGTGTTGTCATAGTGATGTCAGGCAAGCACACCCGTTCGAGAAGAATCGGCGCCCCAGTGTGTATACCGTAAGACAACACAGAACTCTGAACCGGGACGCGTTTCCATGAAGTCGCGCTACCTCGTCACGATCCTTGTGTTCGCAGTCGCAGCCGCCGCCCTGGGCGGTATCTATCTGCGCCTCAAGCAGAACAGCGAAGAGGCTCCCGAGGACTCCGAGAGTGCGACCGTGGACTCGGCTCGCGCCGCCGCGCAAAGCACGGCGGCGGCCACGGCATTCGCCACCGGCGTCGCCGTACCGGTGGAAGGCGCTGCGGTCGAGCGCGGGACGTTTGTCCTGTGGGTCAACGCCGAGGGGCAGGCCAAGGCCATACGCAGGGCTCCCCTACACGCGCAGGTGGGTGGTCCGGTGGTCGAAGTCCCGGTCCGCGAGGGGGCGTGGGTGTCAGCGGGCGACGTGATCGCGCGCATCGACCCGGTCGAATACGAGATCAGTCGCAAGGAGGCCCAGGGCGCTCTCGAGCAGGCGGAGGCCTCGTACCAGGATCTGACGCTCGGCGATGAGACCATCGAGGACCCCGAGGTTCTGGATGTGCGCCAGGCCCAGGCCCGGATTCGGAGCGGCCTGGCCGGAGCGGAGGCCCGTTTGGAGCAGGCTCAGTACAACCTGGAGAAGACGGTGATCCGGGCTCCATACGCCGGCCGAGTCGCCAACCTGGTGGTGGACGTAGGCACACGGCTTGGCGTGAATGACTCAGTCGCGATGGTGGTGGATCTGTCGAGCGTCGACGTGGACGTCCAGGTGCTGGAGAGCGAGATCGCGGCTCTTGAGGTGGGCCGTGACGCCACAGTGGCCTTCACGGCTTTTCCGGGTGAGAGCTTCCAGGCCGGCGTGGTGACCGTGAATCCCGTCGTGGATCCGGCCAGTCACGTGGGACGTGCCACCGTGCGGCTCCGGAATCCCGGGGCCCGGATCCTTCCGGGGATGCACGCCAACGTGCGCATCGCTGGCCGCCTGTATGAGGACCGCGTCTCGGTGCCCAAGGAAGCCATCGTCGAACGGAGCCGTCGGGAGGTGGTGTTCGTGTTCGAGCCCGAGTCCGAGGGGGCGACGACGGGGCGCGCAAAATGGCGCTACGTGACGACGGGCCTCGAGAACGAGGAGGCGATCGAAGTCGTGCCGTCGGAGGATACGGACGAGCTGGCCGAAGGGGAGATCGTACTGGTTGGCGGGCACACGACGTTGACCCACGATGCCATGGTGAGATTGGCCGAGCCGGAAGGCGGTGCGGGAGGCGCGCCGTGAGCCGGCGCGGGGCTCTCGCGGCCCTGTGCGCCTCGACTGCCTTCGGCCTGTTGGCCGTGCAGCCAGTCCGGGCTCAGCAGGTGACCACGCTCGAGGAGGCCCTGCGAACGGGTCTCACACTGAACCCCAACATCGAATCGTCCTCCGCCGCGGCCGCAGCGGCGACATCGTCGAGGTGGGCGGATTGGGGCGCGTTTCTGCCGACGGTTGATCTGAGGGGCTCACTCTCGCAGACCGATTTCACCACCGTCACTTTCGTCGATCCGACTGGCGTGTCCCAGGAGCTGGAGGACCCGATCACGGCGACGCGAAAGAGCAGTTCAGGGTCTCTGTCGTTCGGGCTCTCGCTGCTCAGCCCGGAGCGTATCGCCAACGTGCAGGCTGGTGACGCCCGGGAAAACGCCGCCGACTTCCGGCTGACGGCAGCCGAGCGGATCGTGATCCGCGATGTGAAGCGGTCCTATTTCGAGGCCCTGAAACAGAGACAGCTCCTCGACGTGTCAGAGCGGCAACTCGAAGCCCGGAGGCAGGACTTCCAGGTCACCGAGCAACGCTACAGGATCGCCGCCGCCTCGCGGAGCGACCTCCTCGGCGCCGAGATCGACCTCAGCGACGCCGAACTCAGGGTGCTGGACTCGGAGGACGCCCTGTCGCGGGCCCTGAGGCAGTTGCAGGTGACTCTCGGCGTTCCCGTCACGAACACGGACGCTGGATCGATGGAGCTGGTGGACGTGGATCGGGTCCCGGACGCGGAGCCCCTGGACGCGGACGCGCTGGTGACCGCGGCGCTCGTGCGGAACCCTAACCTTCTGGCCCTTCAGCAGGACCAGAGGGCGGCGTCGGCCGATCTGTGGTCGGCCAAATCGAGCTATCTTCCACGCATCGATCTCGGGTACACCTTTGGCCGAAGCAAGGAACTGGGGCGCGACGAGAGCCTGCTGGATTTCGATCCGGCCAACACCTCCGACGGTTTCGTGGTCCAGGGGTCGTGGAGCGTGTTTTCCGGGTTTTCGCGCAAGCGCCAGACGGCGCAGGCGGACCGTCAGAGACGGCAGGCGGCGGCTCAGCTCACGGCGGACCAGCTTCAACTCGAGAAGGACGTCCGGGACCTGGTCAAGGAACTGAAGCGGCGCAGCCAGCGACTCGAGATCATCGAGCGCAACGTGCGACTCGCCAGCGAACGTCTCGACCTGGCCCGTGAGCAGTACCGTCTCGGCAGCATCCCGTACTTCAATCTGCAGCAGGCGATCGACCGTTTGACGCTGACCGAGCAGACGCTGTTCCAAGAGCGTTACGACTACCTGATCGGGTGGGCGAGTCTCGAGGAGAAGGTGGGCGGGGACCTGGGCGCGGGAGTCAGCTGATGGCGCTGTCCGATCTGTCGATCCGGCGTCCCGTCGCCACGACCATGCTTTACCTCGCGGTGGGCGTGCTCGGAGTCGTCTCTTTCGCTCGCTTGCCCATCGACCTCCTGCCCGACGTGTCCTTTCCCACGCTGTCCGTGTGGACGACGTACCCGGATGCCGGGCCCGCGGAAGTGGAACGATTCGTCACGGAGCCCGTGGAAGCGGTAGTGAGCAGGGTTCCGGCGGTCCGCACGGTCGACTCGAGATCCCGGGAGGGGCAATCGCTGGTGCGTCTGCAGTTCCACTGGGGAACGGACATGGAGTTCGCGATGCTCCACGTCCGGGAGCGCCTGGACAACCTCGTCGGTGCCCTTCCGGAAAGCGCCGAACGCCCTGTGATTCTCACGTCGGATCCGACCAACGATCCGATCATCTCGCTGGCGATCACGGGTGCTGACCTTGCGGAGTTGAGGGACCTGTCGGACGCCGTCTTCAAGCGTCGCCTCGAGCAGCTGGACGGGGTCGCCATGGCGGCGATCACCGGTGGCCCGATCCGAGAAATCCAGGTCGAGGTCGACGCACAGCGCCTGGCCTTGAACGACGTCACCATCGGGCAGGTGACGAGCGCGCTCGACCGGGCCAACTACAGCGCTCCCGGAGGCAGCATCCAGCGAGGCCGGTTCAGGTACAGTCTGAGGACACTGGGCGAGTTCCAGAGTGTCGACGAGCTTGGCGACGTGGTGGTGGCCCGGCCAGCGGGGGGCGGTGTGGTCCGCCTGCGGGACGTAGCGCGGATCTTCGAGGGTGAGGCGGATCGCGAGACGGTGGCTCGCTACAACGGCGAGCCGGCCATCGGGCTCCTCGTCTACAAGGAGGCCGGCTCCAACACGGTGCGGGTCGCCGACCAGGTGGGCGAGGTGCTCGCTCAGCTGCAGGAGGAGTTCCCCGAGGTCGGGATCGAAGTCGCTTCCAGCCAGGCCACGTTCATCGCCGATGCCATCTCGAACGTGGTCCAGGCGCTGTTGTTCGGTGGTGTCTTGGCTTTCCTGGTCCTGTTCCTGTTTCTCAGGGATCCTCGGTACCCGGTGGCCATCGGACTCGCGATCCCGATCTCCGTCATGGCCGCGTTCGCGCTTTGCTACCTGGCTGACGTGAGCCTCAACGTAATGTCGCTGGGCGGACTGGCCCTGGGGGTCGGAATGCTGGTCGACAATTCCATCGTGGTACTGGAAAACGTCTTCCGACACCGTGAGAAAGAGGGGCTCGACGCCGCCACATCCGCCTCGGTGGGCGCAAACGAAGTGGCGGGTGCCATCACGGCTTCGACCCTCACCACCATCGCCGTGTTCGGGCCGGTCCTGTACGTGAAGGGCGTGGCCGGGGCGCTGTTCACGGATCTCAGCCTGGCCGTCGCTTTCTCTCTCCTCGCTTCGCTTCTCGTGGCACTGACGTTGCTTCCGGTCATGGCCGCGCGGGTGGGTCGGAAGGGAGATGGCAAAGGTGAAAGAGCAACGGAGGAGGCCGGCGACATTGAGGGATGGTTGCCGGTGCGGATCGCGCGGAAGATCGGGCGTGCGATCGCCCGCTTCGGCCGATTCATCGTGGATTCCGTGCGGATCACGTTCGCTGACTTCTTCCAGGGCATCGGTCGCCTGTTGGCCGTGACGTCCACACCGCTGCTAGATGCCTTCGATCGAGCATTCGCCACGTTCACGGTCCAGTACGAACGGTCGCTCGAATGGGCTCTCGTGCACCGCGGACAGGTCCTTGTCATCGCCTTCGGCGCCCTCGCCCTGGCTGTCGCTGCCGGACAGTATCTGCCGCGCAGCCTGATGCCGGAGGTCGACGAGGGCGCGTTCCGTGTCGAACTGAATCTCCCCGTTGGAACCCCCCTCGAGGTCACGGCGGAGGCCGCCGGACGGTTGGAGTCGGCGCTCCTGGAGGCGGATGGGGTCGAGGCGGTGTTCAGCCGTGTAGGGCGGGCACGGGAGGCGGAGCTCGCCACGCGCGAACTGACCGGTCTCAACAATGCCGCCCTCGACGTCCGACTGACGGAGGGGCGACGGCGGACCACGGAGGTGGTGGACGAGTTTCGCACCGTAGTCGACGCGAGCGGAATCGACCCCCGTGCCGTATCGATCGAGACGGGTCGCGCGACCTCCCTCGGTCGTGCGATTGGGCTCGGCGACGCGGATGTGGCCGTCAAGGTCAGGGGCCAGGAACTCGACAGCCTGGTGAAGGTGGCGGACGAGGTCCTGCTACGTATCCGGGACCTGCCGCAGATCACGGATGCCAGGATCGATCTTCAACTCACCCAGCCCGAGCTCGAAATCGAGGTGAACCGGGCCGCTGCGGCTCGCTACGGGCTTTCTGTCACCCAGGTGGCCGATGCCATCGAAGCATACCTCAGGGGTTCCGAGACGGATCGGCCGTACACCGAGTTTTCGGACAAAATCGACATCCGGGTCCGTCTCCCGGCGGCCGAGCGACAGGCGCTGGCTGACGTGATGATGCTGACCCTCGACGGCGTTCCGATTCGTGAACTCGTGACGGCTCGCGAGGGCTACGGACCGGTCGAGATCCGGCGCAGCGAACAGAACCGTACCGTGCAGGTCCTGGCCGACGTTCGAGGTGGAGGTATCGCGTCGGCCGTGG